>JBDTPU010000001.1:0-7126 GCA_039932535.1 Gallionella sp.
CGACATATTCATCGAGCTGCTTGGGGCGCAGCGCGCGTTCCAGCGCCTCTTCATGGGATGAGGCGGGCGTGGCCGCGACTATCCTGCCGGAATCGGGACGTGGCTCAGATGAGAGGTTATCGCTGTGAATCATGATGGTGATTGTTTTTCATGCGCTGAGATAATTGGGTGAATTTTAATTCCAAGTGCGCCACAGCGACAACAATATCACAGCTACCGAAGTCGAATCATGATTGTAAAGCAATCCATTCAAGGCATTCTAAATTACAGGCTCTTGTCATGAATTTGCTTTCTTGTCATGATGCGGCTGCTGGGGGGATGACCATTCAATATTTATAAAAATCCTATGGTCTTGTCATCATCGAAAATAAATTGCTGAAAGAGAAATTCATGGGTAAGAATTCCAGAGTTGCGCCATTTCTGTTTGCTTTTATTTCAGTCTTCATTGTCATCGCACTTTACTACAACCAGAATTCATTCCTTGAAGCTTTTGAAGCAAAAACCTACGATTTGAGATTCAGCGATTTGCGCGGCAAGATCCCGCCCAGTGCGAACATCGCTATCGTGGCGATTGATGACAAAAGCATCGCCGAGCTGGGACGATTCCCCTGGACCAGAACCCAATATGTCCGACTGATCGAACGGGTCTCGGCGGCGGGTGCAAAGGCGTTGCTGGTGGATGCATTTTTCCCCGAGCCTGAAACGGCGAGCATAGATCGCGCTTTTGCAGCGGCCATAAAAAAAGCGGGCAATGTAGAACTGGCCGTGGTTTTTGATTTCGATGAAGCCTTGCGGGTAAAAAGCAGCACGCACAGTCTGCCCGGGATCGAGCGCGCAGCAGCGGGGATAGGACACATCAATCTGTTGCCCGAAGACGATGGCGTAAACCGGCGCAACCAGCTTCTCATCGAGGCGGATGGCAAGCTGGTTCCGTCGCTCGGCCTAAGAGGGGCGATGGTGGCACTGGGCGAAAAAGAATTCGTCCCCGGTTCGTTCGACATCGGCTTGGGCGAGCGACATATTCCTGTAGAAGAAAATTATTCCATGTGGATCAATTACACCGGGAAGCCGGGAATTTATCCGCGCTTTTCTTTTACCGACGTCGTCAACGGGCGAATCGCTCCAGAATTACTGAAAGGAAAGGTGTTGTTTCTGGGTGCCACCGCGCTGGGCATCTATGACATGCGAGTCACGCCCTTCGATAAAAATTCGCCCGGGGTGGAGTTGCATGCAACGGTTGCGGACAACATCATCAGCGGCCGCTTCATTCGCCGTACCGGGCTGGAGTCGCTGTTCGACATGGTGCTTATCGTTGTGTTGGGATTGATGGCTTTTTACCTGACCATGCGCCTGCGACTGCATGTGGCGATTGCAGCAGTGTTTCTGCTGTTAGCGGGCTATGTGTGGTTGTCCTACTGGATATTTTTACAAGGCCACTGGGTCAGCATGATTTATCCGCCCCTGGCGGCGCTGATCGCGCTGTCGACTGGCGGCAGCTTCCGATATCTGGTACTGGAACGCAGTGCGAGAGAGATGCGCTCGATGTTTTCCAGTTATTTGTCCGCCAAACTGGTCGCGCGTTTGGAGAAGGATCCCGATGCCGCCAAGATCGGCGGTGACAATAAAGAAGTCACGGTGTTATTCACCGACATCAAGAGTTTTACCACCTTTAGCGAGAACCGCCCTCCTCAGGAGGTCGTCACCCGATTGAACGAATATCTCGCTGCGATGGTTCAAGTGATAGAAAAATTCGATGGTACGGTAGACAAGTTCATTGGTGACGGCATCATGATTTATTGGGGGGCGCCGCTTGCGCAACCCGATCACGCAAAATTGGCTATCGCCTGCATGCTGGCCATGGAAAAGGAAGTCGCACGGCTTGGGGCAAAATGGAGGGAGGAAGGCGTAGAACCCTTTTCGATACGCGCAGGCGCTCAGTCTGGCGAAGTGGTGGCAGGAAATATCGGCTCTCCCGGCAAAAAGATGGAGTACACATTAATCGGTGATACGGTCAATCAGGCAGCCCGACTTGAAGGCGCGGCAAAATATTATGGGGTAGACTTCCTGATCGGCGAAAGCACCTATCTGATGACCTGCGATATCTATCGTTACCGGGAATTGGACAAGGCAAGGATGGTGGGCAAACAGGTTCCTGTTACAATTTATGAACTGGTGGGCAACTTGTCAGAGCCGGAGGATAAGCGGCTCGCGGAGTTCAGTGCGGGATTGTCGTTTTACCGTGCCCAGAAATGGGAAGAAGCCAGCCGATGTTTTACTCGCATACTGGATGAGTATGCCGGGGATAGGCCGAGCAGGATATATTTTGATCGTTGCGAATACTTCAAGGGAAATCCTCCTGCGCCGGATTGGGATGGCGTATTTAACCGAACTGACAAATAATTCATAGTGCAACTGTATTCCGCCATTTTTAAATAGAGGTAAGTTCTATATGCGTATCGTCACTATTGCGATCCTGTTTCTGATCTTGCTCTCCTCTGCCCGCGCGGAGTCCGTGAACAGTCCTGCGGCAGGTCTGCCTAAAGTCGAACTGATGCAGGAACTCGCCCTGAGCGGAATGCAAAAGCTGCTTGGCTGGAGCGACGGCAATGCTTACTTTGCAAAAAAGGACGGCTCCGTCAGCGTAGTGGACAAGACCGGGAAAGAACTGTTTGCCTTGCATGCAAAAGACAGTAAGGGAGAACCAATACTCAAACAGCCCGAGGCCGTGGCCGTTGCTGATGGTGTAGTTTACGTAGTTGATAGCGAAACCAACCGTGTCGCTCTGTTTAATTTACAGGGGAAATACCAGGGTAACCTGGGCACCAAAAGTAGCGGAAGTTTTTTTGGCGGCAAAGGAAATTCGCTGAATTCGCCGCATGGTGTTGCTGTTCACGAGGGCATCATATACGTGGCTGATACCGATAATAGCCGAATACAGCTATTCGGCAACAATGGTGTTTTCCTGGCTACCCTGGAAATTGATAGCGCGCCCGAAAACATTGCCACTAAGGACAAGGCGCTGCCGTATAAATTGCATGAGCCTACCGACATTGCGATTGATGCTGCAGGACAAATTTACGTGCTGGATGACGGCTTGGTCAAGGTGTACAGCCCGGATGGAGTCTATCTAAAATCTCTTCCACAAACCGCAAAAGCGCTCACCTTCAGTATTGCCCGTGATGGTATCTATGTGGCAGAGCGGGATTCCTATGCCATTAACAAATATGATTTCACCGGCAAGCAGATTTCTTCCTTCGGCTCGAAAGGGAAAGGCCGCGCGCAATTTAAAAGCATCACCGGGCTCGCCGCCGGGCTGGAACACCAGGTACTGATCGGCGATGGCGAAAAGGGCCTCGTCGATATTTTCATGGTCGAAGCAGGCACAGCTTTTGAACCGGAAATTAAGCAACCCTCAAGAACTTCGGTGCGGTGGGAACAGGCCATTCCGGTATCGGTGGCCAAGCTGGCTTGGGATGGCAAGGGAACAATGTATGGAGTGGATACAGAAAACAATAAAATAATCCGCATCGTTAATGGCGCTGTGGCCGGGGAAATCAAGATAAAGGACTTTTATCCGGCCTCGGTTGCGGTCGACAGAAATGGGGCACTCTGGGCGCTGGACAAAAAAAAGGCGCGAGTTGTTAAGCTGGACGAATCCGGAAATATGCTGTTCAGTTTTGGTACATCTGGCAGCCACAACGGCGAATTCGACGACGCTGAAGATTTTGCTATTTCCAGTACCGGGCTGATACTGGTCGCCGACCGGGGAAATCACCGGATACAGGCGTTCAGTAATGATGGTGTGTTCCTGAAAGAAATTCGCAGCGATGCGTCCGGCAAGCTCGTGGATCCCGCGGCAATTGCGCTTGATTCCCAGGATATAATTTATGTCCTGGATAAAGGCCGTTCCGTTATATCCACTTATTCGCCCCAGCTGGAATCGCTGAGCATCATTGGCAAAGTAATCGGGAAAGCCGCAGTCTTCAGCAAACCGGCAGCACTGATGACGACTCAGAATGAGTTGTTCGTGCTTGATTCCAACGAGGTTAAGGTTTTTTCCAGCAAGGGGCAGTACGTCCGTTCATTCGCCACCAATGGAAAAAATCCTGGGGAGCTTGATGATCCCATAGCGATCGTCGCAACAGGTAACACGACCTTCGCTATTTCAGAACGTGGCAATAAACGGGTGCAAACTTTTTCCACGTTATATAAACCATTTGCTCCTACAGAGTTGGCAGCGCAGGGCGCGATACACGCGATTGAATTGCATTGGACCGGGTCTGCGATGCCCTACGTTAAACAATACCGGATATACAGATCGCAGGTGCAAAACACCGGTTTCGTCCAGATCGCAACCAGCAACACCAATCATTATCTGGATACCGGTCTGGAAGCAGACCAGAAATTTTTCTACCGCGTCGCCGGAGAAACTCATTATGGCTTCGTCGGACTCAAGAGCGAGCCGGTGAGTGGCATTGCTAAAAAATATGTTCCGCCACCATTGGAAAAAGTGATGGTTGAGTCATCCCAGACGCAAATTAAAATCACCTGGAAACCTGTCGACCCGCAATACTTCAGCACCTTTTTAATTTATCAGAAGGAGGGTGAAACATTTACCAAAATTGGCGAAACGACGCTGCCCGAATTTACGAAAAATTCGCTGGCTCCCAATACTGCTTATACCTATTATCTCGCGACACGCAGCACGGATGGGACCGAATCGGACAAATTGGCCGTGATAGCCTCTACCCCGCCATCCAATAGTGCTCCGCTGGAAATTGTCGTGGTCAAATTGCGCGACATTTTTTCCAATTCCTACAAACTTTATGAGCAAGATGGAGTGGGCCGCATCAAGTTGACCAACACTACTGAAAAGCCCATCGAAAAAATCAAGATCAGTTTTATGTTGAACAACTTTATGGATTTCCCCACCGAAGGCATGATCGACAAACTATTGCCCGGACAAAGTGAAGAAGTCGTCCTCAAGGCGGTGTTCAATAATAATATCCTGACCATCACCGAAGATAGCTCCATACAGGCAATGATAGAAGCGAGCTATTTTCAGGATGGCAACCGGAGGGCATACAGCAAAATTGCGCCCGTCACGATCTACGATAAACACCGCATGACGTGGGATGAGCATGAACGTTTTGCTTCTTTTGTCACACCCAAAGATACGCCGATCATCAACTTCGCGCGTTCAGTGGCGACCCAGTTCAAGGAGACCAAAGACGAGTCGCAACTGGCCGCGGCACTTTTCGATTCCATGGGCGTGATGGGGTTTACCTATATCCAGAATCCGTCCGACCCTTATCAAGTATCTCTTGCAAAAACGGCCACCACTGCAAAAACGGATACCGTAGACTATGTTCAGTATCCGCGCGAAACTCTGGAACGCAAATCGGGCGACTGCGTCGATATGGTCGCGTTCTATTCCACCGCCCTTGAGAGTATGGGAATCACCACCCTGGCGCTGGAAGTGCCGGATCACTTGCTGATGATGTTCTCTACTGGCATCAGTGCGGATGCCGATGCGTACACAATGAATGACATGTATGTGATACACGATGGCATGCTGTGGATCCCGGTCGAAACCACGGTGGTTGGGAAACCTTTTATCAAAGCCTGGGAGCTGGGTGCCACCAACTACTACAAATGGAAAGGCAAGGGGCTGGCCATACTGGACGTTCATACCGCGTGGAATATTTTTAAGCCGGCCACCTTGCCCAATTCCACACTAAAGACTACGGATATTCCTGCCGGGGTGATCGAGAAAAAATTCCCGGGGGATTTTATCTCAATGCTCAAGATCAGCTCCCAGACCAAAACCCGGCCATACCTTCAGGCGATACAAAAAAATCCCGCCAATATGGCAGCGCATCTACAGATGGGTATCATTCTCGCCAAATTCGGGGATCGGGATGAAGCAATGAAATATTTCGACAAGGTGCTCAGCGCTGAACCAAAAAATGCTGCAGCGCTGAATAATCGCGGCAATATTTTCATGCTGGAGGAAAAATATCCGCAGGCGCAAAAAGCCTATCTTGCCGCATCTCAGGCAGATCCTAAGGACGCCTATGTGTGGGTTAATCTGGCAAAATCGTATAAGGCAGTGAACGATACCAGGAAAGCGAAGGCGGCTTTCGTCAAGGCGCAGAAACTGGATCCAACCGTCAAGGAACAATACAAGGCGATGGCATTGGAACTGTTAAACTCATTGTAGGATTACCGTGTCAATAACATAAGGAGGAGAAGATGATGAAAAAACTGATCATGCTGTTTCTGGCTCTAACGCTCGCCTCACAGGGGCTCTATGCGGATGAAAGGAGCACCAGCACACAAAGTTTCTGGGATATGCTCAGAAGCAAACTCGAGTCATTTACCCCGAAAAAGAAAGTGACCGCAACCAATGCAACCGGCGGTGTGCGCGGTAGCGCGGTGGCCTCTGAAGATGTGTACTGGAAAGATGAGTCTACCGGACAGACTATAGATGCAGTTGAACTGGATGCATTCAAGAAAGCGGTCAAGCTGATTGATGCGGGTGACAAGACACAGGCCAAAACTGCTTTTTCCGACTTCATCAAAAAATATCCGGGTAGCCCCTTGCGCAAAGATGCTGACCAAGCCTTGGTGCTCTCTAATCCCTAGGCGTTTCACTCATTGCAGCCATATATTGGTAATTTTGTAACTGCAATGGCTTGAGGTGCTCAAAATTCAGAGTTAACCTCAAGCCGTTTTTCTCAGGAGATACGCTGTATTGTCCTCGTAATTTTGGCTTAAACCCCCCAGAAATTCCCTCCTTTTCCTCGACTTAGAATTTCTCAATTTAGAATTTTCGCTTCCCAATGCTAAGAAATGCGGGATGAAATTTTGGCTATTTTGAAAAAATACCCCACACTTCTTTAGTTCCGTTAAATAACGCTCAAAGCCAATAGATAAGCCATTCCATACCAATTCCAAGCAATATTTTTTGGGGTTGGCATGCAATATGCTGCTATACCATCACGGCGGCAATCAAGTTTCACGGTCAAAGCCGTAAAACAGGTAATTCATAAAGAGGTGTGCCATGAAAATCACAATGAGTATGAGCGATTACGAAATCGAAGATCCAACAGAGGCCGAATAC
>JBDTPU010000002.1:0-2998 GCA_039932535.1 Gallionella sp.
TCGGCCTTGTTGAGTATCTTCAGACAAGGACGCTGGCGATGCAGGCGCAGCTCCGCAATCATTGGATTGCAGCTCGCTTCCGGCAGGCGCGCGTCCAGAACTTCGATGACGACATCGGTGAACTCCATCGTCTCGGCAGCTTTTCTGCGCGCCGAGGTCATGTGACCGGGAAACCACTGTATGGACATTCTGGGGACCTCTAAAAAACCAGATTTCAAACCAACTGCTGCGTTGTGAAAAAAGCTTCTTGTTTACATATAACCCATATGCGGCGCGGCGAAATTTTTTCCACGCCTTGCTGACGATTCCGCACGGGCTGCTTTTGCCCGTAGCGGACCGGCGTCCCCGTGTGGGGCATTTGGGCGAACTCTGAATTTTTAGAGGCACCCATTTGTGATGGACTGGCTAAATTAAAAATGGATTTTACCCTGCGCCGCTTTACGGGTGTGCGAAACTACACGAATTGACACAATCTTCCTTGCTGGCTGATAATCTGCACATGATTTTTCTGCGCACCATTCATCACGTTCCATCCCTGCATGTCCGTGCACGCATTAGCTCGTCCCTGTGCAAAGTGGGACGTTCGCGTGTTGTTGGCTGGAGGGTTAGCGTTTAAGCAATATCTTTATTCATAACTTTCGAAGGCCACAGCAAATATCTGTGGCCTTTTTATTTTTGTTGTTGGTTTGGAGAAATAGTATGTCGCTTCCGGCTGCATTTGTTTCAGTCATTCTGATTTGGTCTACCACACCGCTTGCCATCAAGTGGAGCGCGCTGGGTGTCGGATTCAGTTTTGCGGTGTTGTCCCGTATGGCAATAGGTACGGTGCTGTGCGCCTTGCTGCTGGCAGTGTTACGCATACGCTTTCCCTTGCACCGCAGAGCGCGGCAAAGCTATCTGGCCAGCGGCCTGTCCATGTTCGGTGCGATGGCGTTGACTTATTGGTCAGCACAATTCGTCAGCTCGGGCATGATCTCGGTGATGTTCGGACTATCTCCTCTGATCACCAGTCTGGGGGCGGCGTTGTGGCTGAAAGAAGAATCACTCACGCCCAACAAACTGGTAGGTATGTTACTGGGGTTGGCGGGGTTGGTGCTGGTGTTTAATGGCGGCTTACATCTTGGTAAGGGTGCGCCTGTGGGTTTAGTCACGCTGTTCATCGCGGTGACGGTACAATCGCTGGGTATGGTCTGGATCAAAAAAATCGGGGATGACAGTCCGCCATTGGCGACGACACTGGGTACCTTGATGGTAGCGTTGCCATTATTTTTTTCTGCATGGTGGCTGCTTGACGGACACTGGCCGACAGCTATGCCGGGACGTGCAATCGCGGCGATTTTTTATCTGGCTGTATTTGGCTCGGTACTGGGATTCATGTTGTATTTCTATATGATAAAGCACATGGAAACGGGTCATATCGCTTTGATGATGCTGGTTACGCCGGTGCTGGCGTTACTGCTTGGGCATTTTATTAACCATGAAGAAGTGCTGCCTCAGGTGTGGTTAGGCACGATCAGTATTCTGCTGGGACTGGGCTTGCATCGCTGGGGCGCGGTGGTAATTTCTAATAGGACGTGAGCGCAATAGCAGATTTCAGGTCGGCGCCAAGAGTGCCAGCTGAGCATCGTCGAGATAACACCACTCGCCTTCAGCCAACCCTAAAGCGTCGAGTTTTAATTCGCCTATTTGCGAGCGGCGCAACGCAACGCAATGATTGCCGGCAGCGGCCAGCATGCGTTTGACTTGATGATATTTGCCTTGCTCCAGCACGATTTCCAACTGGTGAGGTGCCAGCATGTGGCAAGTCACCGCCGCCAAGGGCGTCGGCTCATCGTGCAGTTTTACACCAGCCAGCAACTTCGCAACCAGCTCGGACGTGACCGGCTCGTGGGTGGTGGCCGCATAAACCTTGGGAATATGCCGCTTGGGAGAAGATTGGGTGTGAATGAACGAGCCGTCATCCGACATCAGCAGCAAGCCGGTAGTGTCATGATCAAGGCGGCCCACCGGCTGTACCTCGCGGCGAATAAATTGTTCGGGTAGGATAGTTAAAACACCGGGATGGTGGCTGGCCTTTCTGGAACATTCGAAATCGCCCGGCTTGTTCAGCGCAATATATATATGTTTTCGGTAAAGCCACGGCTCCCCGAATATCTTGAACACGAGTCCGTTGGTCTCGATAGCGGCGTGGCTATCGGTAATGGTCTCGTCGGCGATGCTCACTTCACCTGCGCCGATCAGTGCACTGCACCCCTTGCGCGTACCAAAACCCTGCGATTGCAGAATACGGTCTAAAGTCAATTTACTCATGGCCGGATAACGCAGGAACGATAGCGGCCTTCAGGTTGCGCCACCGTATAAAATTTTCGGTTCGATTTCTATCATGCCGGCGTCGCTAGTCAGCATGATGTGTCCTTCCTGTATGGAGCATTGCAGTTGCATGGTACGGCTGACCAACGCGGCGAGAGCCAAAGTGGTTTCGCTCGCCAGCTTGAACACGGTGAGGTTATTCAGGCGTTGCAATTTGTCGCGATTTTCATTCCACCAGATGTCGGCGGCGCGGCCGTAGCTGATGACCACTACTTGATCAGCGCGTCCGCTGGCTTTGCGAATGACGCGCTCGTCGGGCAGTCCCACCTCTATCCAGCGCTTGATCGCACCGGTGAGGTCTTTGTGCCACAGGTCAGGCTCGTCGTCGCTGTTCATGCCTTTGCCAAAAGTCAGCCCGTCATCTGCGTATAGCGCGAAGGCAAGCAGGCGAACCATCATACGCTCGTCGGTTTCCGACGGATGCCGCGCCAGCGTCAGCGCGTGGTCGGCATAATAGTGACGATCCATGTCGGCAATCTGTAGTGCCGCTTTGAAGACAGTTGCCTTGATGGCCATATGGGATCGCTTTAATGAAGTATTTTGCAGCCGCGCATCTAACTTTCATACCGGGATATTTGGTGGGCCGTGAAAGACTTGAACTTTCGACCAATGGATTAAGAGTCCACTG
>JBDTPU010000003.1:0-4977 GCA_039932535.1 Gallionella sp.
CTGCTTGCCCTTGCGATGCTGGATGTTTGCCCATTTATTGTGCCCTGCCATCGTGTTCCCCGAAAAAGATCAGTTAAGCTGCGCTGAAAAAAGTTTTGCGATGGTATCATTTCCACCTGCTTAACCCAATATGAGCGCTCTTCGAAGAAAGGTGGGGAATGAAAACCGTTCTGATAGTCAATCCAAAAGGCGGGAGCGGGAAAACCACGCTGTCAGTCAACATCGCCGGTTACCTGGCCAATCGTGGCCAATACGTGGCGCTGCTTGATCTGGATCGTCAGCAATCTGCATCGCTGTGGCTTGCCACACGCCCAGATCATCTTCCCCCGATACGCAGACTGGAGTCAAAAAAACAGGAATCACAGCGCAATGACTGGCTGGTGATAGATTCACCCACCGGGCTGCATGGCAAGAACCTCGCCCATGCTCTCGCTGGCCAGTAAAATTATCGTGCCCATTGCCCCGTCCCTGTTCGACCTGCAAGCCAGCCGCGATTTCCTGCAAATATTAGCGGATGAAAAAAAGATGCGTAACGGCAAGCACCACATCGGCATCGTCGGCATGCGCATGGGAATGCGCACCAAAGCGGTCTGGGCGCTGGAATATTTTATTGCCTCTCTCGAGTTGCTAATCCTTGCCTATCTGCGCGAAACGCAGGCATATGTGAACGCCGCGTTTGAAGGAAAATCGCTGTTCGACTTGCCACCGTATCTTGCCGAGCGCGAAATCGAACAATGGAAGTTTCTGCAGGATTGGCTGGAGAAAGATTAATCTAATCGCCAAAGATTGGCCTCTGTCACTGCTTACAAAATAACAAATAATGAATCCATCTTCGCTTTCCCGGATACGACAACTTGCGCCATGGGTGATTGTATTTCTCAGCGCGATTGTTGCTGTTGCCGCTTACCTGCAGGCGCTGCACTATCCATTCGTTTCTGACGATGAAGTTTATGTTACTGGAAATACCAAATTGGCAGCGCTACATCTGAGTGAATTGTGGCGCCTCTTCATTGAACCTTACAATCGTTATGAATTTCTTCCGCTGCGCGATCTTTCCTACTGGTTTGATCTTGTACTGTTCGGCCAGAACCCTGCCGCATTCCGGATACATAACATCGTTTTGTACCTGCTGTGCCTGCCGCTGGTCTATGCGGCTACGCTGGGTTTGCTGCGCTACTTCCGTCCTGCATATGGCGCTGACGGGTACTTGATTGCGGCAGTCGTTACGGCATTATTTGCGCTGCATCCTGCGCACGTCGAAGCGGTGGTCTGGATCAGCGGCAGGAAAGATTTGCTGTCAGGCCTGTTTTCAATGCTTGCGCTGTATTTTGCCATATACGCGAAACGGGAGCAGGGGCTTTCCCCTTGTTACGCCACAGCCGCCTTGCTGGCATTGCTGGCGGCGATGCTCTCTAAAGCAACAGCAGTGGCGATTGCCCCGGTGATTGCCCTGCTGTGGATTATCTTCTGGCGCGACATCCCAAAACAACATCATCGTCGCACACAACTGCTGTGGCCCATTGCCAGTTTGATCCTGGCGATGGGTCTTGCCTTGATTTTTTCCGCCCAGAGTACTGTAAAAGAGCCGATGTATTTTGGTAGTGAAGCGATTTCTCGGGCGCTCGCCATACTGGGCTGGTTGGCGCGCCTTGCTGTCAGCCCGGAAAACCGTCATTTTATTTATCCGGTGTTTGAAGATGCCAAGCTTCCTGCGATGATTGCGTTGGGAGCATTCATTTTGATAGTTGCCCTGACCGGGGTGATAAAGATCCAATACAAATGGAAGCTGGAAGTATTTTATTTGCTAGTTTTTTTGCTGCTTTGCTTGCCATATACCCAGTTAATTCCTTTCCAAGCAATTTCGCTTGTTTCTGATCGTTTCCTGTTTATCGCGGTGTGGATGACCATACTGCTGGTAGTCGCCCTGGCGTGGCGATTGAAACCTGTATTTTGCGTTGCCGTGTTGCTCATTATCTCGTTGGCATGGGGTTTTCAAACTGTAGAACGCCCTTCCGATTGGGATGGTGAAGCGCTATTAGATGCCGATCTGTCGGCCTACCCGGGACACTATCAACCTGCTTTTCACAAAATACGCAATCAGTTGGGGCTTGGGCTGTATAACGATGCAATTACAACGGCTAATAGCATTACAGTTCCTGAATTTCGAAATATTATGATGAGAATGATACAGGCGGCCTACGCCGTGAATAATGCAACCGTCAAACCAGACAGAGCTTTGACTCTCTTGCAGAATTATGAGAATGCACTGAATCAACCGCCTGCCGAAATCAAGTGGAATTTACCTATGCGCTACGTCATTGATGACTGCAAACATATTCTGGCATTGAAGGGGACGCGCTTGGCTCATCAATTTCCCGATGACGCGTTAGTGCGCTATAAGGCTGGTTTGTGGAAGTTGAATGTCTATAGCTATAAAGATGCTGTAACCCATTTGCGCGCTGCAACTGAATTGCAACGTTTGCCGGAATCCGTACGCGGAGAGGCCTTTAAGAGTCTTGGTTATGCTTTATTGAACAGCGGACATGTTGCCGAAGCGGAAGCTCCACTACATACCGCGTTGGAGCAATCCCCACCCGACTTGCGCGCGTATTGCTCACTTGCGGAGGTATACAAGCAGAGCAGAAGATTCGATGAGGCCGCGCGTGCTAAGATGAATTGTCCGGATGAAAACTAAATTCTGCCCCGTACATTGCGAGAATGACGGGATCAATTGGCAATTCTTGCAGGCTAAAAGTTTTGCTTGTCCTTGTTTTCTTCCATCGCCGTTCTCAGGTTTTTCATGCAGGCGGACAGCTTGCCGGCTTCGCTTTTGTCCAGCCTCTTATCGAACTGAAATACCTCATCCGTGCCATCTTCATTTCTATTCAGCCCGACCTGGAAATTTTCCTGCGATATCGCGACTAGCAAATCCACTGTGCTGGCGAACTCCGCTGACACCATATAGGCATCGCTGTGCGATGACTCACCGTTTTTATAAATCAGCGGTTCCTTTCCTGAAGCGGGTTTAATCCAGGCTTTCCGGATATTGCCGATATCCGCGTAGGTGATCTTGCCATCGCGCAACAGAGGAACACCGTTTTTCACTTTTACTTTTCTCGCCACCACTTTGATCACCCCGAAGGTGGCTCCCGTTCCCTTCATGAACACAGTGATCAGCACATTGAGCCACAAGTTATCCTTGGTTTCTCCGGTTGCGCGCAGCCCGCACCCTGTTTGCCGCCCTTCACCAAAATAATCGACTACCGCCAAGTTCTGGTTCAGCGGAACGACCGGTATGAATGAATCCGCAAGTGCCTGTGCGGATAACAGCATGCTGAAAAGAACAACCCAGTATTTCATTTGTCCGCTCTCCTTGCTACACGTTAAGCCGCAATTTGTCGAATGTAATGCCCGTGGTTGCTAGAGGTGCGGCGTTGGCGTTCGATTTCATACCCGCTTTTTACAAAGTGAAACCTTTGCCACGCTTCCAGGTAGCCAAGATGCTCACCTCCAGTTTAGGTGCTGCGTTGCGGTCAGGGGCTGCATGGTGTTAGCGCACCAAGCAGCCCCGCTTTCCCTGAATATGCGCGTCAGTAGCGCGGTGTTCTTACGCTGCTTCGAGCTGGTGAATATGCCTGTAATCGCCTTGCTGCTCCAGTGTCCATACATCCAACACTTGTTGCATCCGCAACCAAATCCCCGCGCCATTGCCTAGCAACTTGCCCAAGCGGATCGCCATGTCCGGTGTGATCGGGCGGCGTTCGTGCAAGATTTCGGACACAGTGCGGCGCGATACGCCCAGCCGGTCGGCAAACTCGCCTTGTGTGATTCCCAGCTCGGGCAATACTACTTCGCGCAGCAATGTGCCGGGGTGCGACGGGGCGCGCTTCTTGTTTCGCAATGTGTCCATCAGTGGTAATCCTCCAAGTCTAGTATGTGTGCATCGCCGTTTTCAAACTCAAACGTAATGCGCCAATTGGCCGATACTCTCAAGCTCCAAAGGTTACGCTTGTCACCTTTCAAACGATGCAGGCGAAAGCCGGGCAAGCCCAATTCTTTCACCTGTTCCGCTGCATCTATCGCATCAAGTATCAGAGTGATGCGGGGAGCGTAATCGGCTTGCACACCGCTGGCGCTTCCCTTGGTAAATAATCGCTCAAGCCCTTTGTGTCTGAAGCTTTTAATCATGGCGCATTGTAATCTATTGCGTTACTTGTGCAAGGGGTGTAACAGAGGGCAACATCCACGCCTGTGCGTGAGGTTTCGGCAGAGAAAATATCTTCGCGCGCCTTTTTCAGGTACGGCATTGCACGCCTATGGATAATTTGTCCCGACTGTCCCGACTTCGTTTAAAAAGTCTGTACAGCGCAAGCCCAATAGATACAGCGTGTCCCGTTATGGACGGGGATGGATGCGCCTATGAACAAGAAAAAAGAAAAAAGAATTACACGTTGAAGCGGAAGTGCATCACATCACCATCCTGCACAACATACTCCTTGCCTTCCACGCGCATCTTGCCCGCGTCCTTCGCGCCCTGTTCGCCCTTGTATTTTACAAAATCATCGAAGGCGATCACTTCGGCGCGAATGAAACCGCGCTCGAAATCATTGTGAATCACGCCTGCCGCTTGCGGAGCGGTGTCGCCTTTGTGGATGGTCCAGGCGCGCACTTCTTTTACACCAGCGGTGAAATAAGTTTGCAGTCCGAGCAGGTTGTAACCGGTGCGAATCAGGCGATTCAAACCCGGCTCCGCCAATCCCGCATCGGCGAGGAATTCCTGTTTGTCTGCATCGAATAGCTCGGCGATCTCCGCTTCCAGCGCGGCACAGATCGGTACGACGGGCGCTCCTTCCTTGGCGGCGAATTCTTCCAGACGGGTCAGCAGCGGATTGTTTGTAAAGCCGCCTTCCGCGACGTTGGCAACATACATGGCGGGTTTGATGGTGAGCAGGCATAGCGGTTGGAGCAGTGCGAGCT
>JBDTPU010000004.1:0-4191 GCA_039932535.1 Gallionella sp.
GTGCGCCGCCACATAGGCCTTTTCATCGGCCTGGATTTCCTTGATATAAGCCTGTGCCACAGCGACATCTCCACCGTGTTCTTCGGCAAACACAGGTACCGCAAAAAAGATTGCCGCCAGCACAACGACGACTTGTTTCTGGAACATTATTATTCTCCTGATTGATTTAATTTATAACGCGCTGCCTAAAACGATAAGCAAGCATGAATTTAACAGAGCATCAGATCGTACGCAACTATCAATTCGGAATGTGATCGTAAAGCAAAACGCTCATTTCATATCGCCAAACCGGCGGCATCAAAAATACCTTCAAACAAAATGGAGCTCAAATAACGCTCGCCCGAATCCGGCAGGATGACGACGATGGTCTTGCCTTTGTTCTCCGGTTTTTTCGCCAGACGCACCGCCACCGCTACAGCAGCGCCGCACGAAATGCGGGAGAGGATGCCTTCTTCATGGTTAAGACGGCGCGCATACAATACGGCATCTTCGTTGCTCACCGTTTCAATCGTGTCCACCAGATCCAGCTCGAGTATCCCCGGCACGAAGCCCGCGCCGATACCTTGAATTTTATGCGGAGCGGGCTGCAGGGGCTGGCCCGCACGTTTCTGGGTAAGCACCGGGCTGGCGGCAGGCTCAACCGCCACAGATTGTATTTTTTTGCCGCGTATTTTTTTGAAATAACGCGACACGCCGGTGATGGTGCCGCCGGTGCCTACGCCGGACACAAAGATATCTACATTGCCATCAGTATCGTTCCAGATTTCCGGGCCGGTGGTGGTTTCGTGGATGGCCACATTGGCCGGATTTTCAAATTGCTGCAGCAACACGTATTTCGGATTTGACTCGGCGATCTCTTTGGCTTTGGCGATCGCGCCGCTCATGCCTTTTGCACCTTCAGTCAAGATCAGCTTCGCGCCATAAGCCACTAAAATTTTGCGCCGTTCAACGCTCATCGTCTCCGGCATGGTCAGGGTCAGCGGAATTCCGCGTGCGGCCGCAACGAAGGCCAGCGCGATGCCGGTATTGCCGCTGGTGGGTTCGATGATCTCCTTGCCCGGCCCCAGCAGGCCGCGCCTCTCGGCGTCATTGACCATTGCTGCACCGATCCGATCCTTCACCGAATAAGCCGGATTGCGTCCCTCGATTTTCGCCAGAATGACAGCGGGTGCACCGTCGGCGATGCGGTTAAGCCGAACCAGCGGTGTGCCGCCGATAGATAATGAATTGTCTGCGAACCAGTGTGCCATGATGTGCTCCTCGTGATGATGAAATTGTAAACAACAGGTAGCAACCTTACATCAAAATAACATCGTATTGTTCCTGGCCGTACATCGTTTCGACCTGCATTGAAATCGGCTTGGCGATGAAATCGGAAAGCATTGCAAGCGCTTGCGATTCTTCATCCAGAAATAAATCGATCACCTGCTGTGAACCGAGAATACGATATTCACGCGCATTGAACTGGCGTGCTTCGCGCAGAATTTCGCGCAGGATTTCGTAGCACACTGTCTGCGCGGTTTTTACTTCGCCGCGCCCCTGACAGGTGGGACAAGGTTCGCACATGACATGCGCGAGGCTTTCGCGGGTGCGCTTGCGCGTCATTTCCAGCAAACCCAGTTCGGAAAAACCATTCACGGTGATACGGGTATGATCGCGCGCCAGAGCTTTCCTGAATTCTTCCAGCACCGCATCGCGATGTTCCTGGCTGTCCATATCAATGAAGTCGCAAATGATGATGCCGCCCAGATTGCGCAACCGCAATTGCCGCGCGATGACCTGCGTGGCTTCCAGATTGGTCTTGAAGATGGTATCGTCAAAATTGCGCAAGCCGACAAAACCGCCGGTGTTCACGTCGACCGTCGTCATCGCTTCGGTCTGATCGATAATCAAATAGCCACCGGATTTCAGATCGACACGTTTGGACAAGGCACGCTCGATTTCTTCTTCCACACCATACAAATCGAACAGCGGGCGCACGCCGGGATAGTGCTCGACCTTATCGCTTGCACCCGGAATATAGGCTTGGGCGAATTCCAGCATTTTTTGGTGGGTGGTGCGCGAATCCACCAGGATGCGCGTAGTGGCCTGGCCGACAAAATCGCGCAGCACGCGCAGACTGATATCAAGCTCCTGATACAGCAATTGCGGCGCATTGGCAGTTTTGGCAGCGGTTTGCAAATTGCCCCACAGCTTATCCAGATAGACAATGTCGGCGGCAAAATCCAGTTCCGCCGACGCTTCCGCTACAGTGCGGATGATGTAACCGCCCTGATGTTCCGGTGGCAACACAGCTTGCAAGCTGGCTCGCAAGGCGTCGCGCTGCGCTACACTTTCAATGCGTTGCGAAACGCCGATACGTCTCTCCTGCGGCAGATAGACCAGCAAACGCCCGGCGATACTGAGTTGGGTGGACAGCCGCGAACCTTTGCTGCCCATCGGCTCCTTGATGACTTGCACCAGCAGCGTCTGCCCTTCAAACAATACCTTCTCGATCGGTTTGGCAGTCTCGATGTTGCGGCTGTTTTCCCAGATATCCGCCACATGTAAAAACGCTGAACGCTCCAGGCCGATGTCGATGAAAGCGGATTGCATTCCCGGCAATACGCGTTTGACTTTGCCCAGGTAAACATTGCTGACAATGCCGCGGCTGCTGGCGCGTTCGATATGCAGATCCTGCACCACACCGAGCTGCATCACTGCCACCCGTGTCTCTTGCGGGGTAACATTGATCAGGATTTCTTCGCTCATTGCTTACTGTGACGAAACTTCACGGCGTGGGATATTTAAAGCGTTGCAGTAATTGCACCGTTTCGAACAGGGGTAAACCCATCACCCCGGAATAACTGCCGGAAAGGTGTGCGACAAATGCCCCGGCGAGACCCTGGATCGCATAACCACCGGCCTTGTCCATGTATTCGCGAGTGAGCACATAATGACGGATACGTTCCTGGCTGAGTGTGACGAAACGCACCGTGGAGATGGAAAGTGCCACTTCGACATGCCCCTCAACAGCAATTGCAACCGCACTGAATACCTGATGTTCTCTTCCGGAAAGCTGTTGCAGCATCGCAGTAGCTTGCTCTGCATTATCCGGTTTGCCAAAAATTTTTCCGTCCAGCGTAACCGTAGTATCAGCCGCCAACACCGGGAACAGGGGCAAGTTGCGCGTCTGCACTATATGGTAGCCCACTTCAGCCTTGCTCTGGCAAACCCGGCGCACGTAACTCTCTGGCTGCTCTTCGCCCAGCGGGGTTTCATCCACTTCCAGTTTGCGGCGCGGATCAGAGCGCATCAACAGCATCTCGAAGTTGACACCGATCTGTTTCAGCAATTCGCGGCGGCGCGGACTCTGCGAGGCGAGGTAGAGACGTGGCTGAATAATGCGCATGACTGGATTCCTATTCCCGGTGATAAGGGTGATTGTGCATCAAGCTGTGGGCTCGATACAACTGTTCGGCAAGCAATACACGCACAATAGCATGAGGCAAGGTAAGTGCCGAGAGCGCGAGTAATTGCTGCGCCGCCTGTTTGACCGATTCATGCAGGCCATCCGCTCCGCCGATGATGAACGCCACATCGTGCCCAGATCGCATCCAGTCCTGCATCTGTGCGGCAAGTTGCCGGGTGGTCGGTTGCAGGCCGCGTTCATCCAGCGCGATGCGTAAACAATTTTGCGGCAACGCAGAAAGGATGCGTTGCGCTTCACTCTCCATAATCTGCGCCACCGTTTTGCCTGTGGTGCGCGGCTCGGGCTTGATTTCCAGCAGGACAATTTGTGCCTCGCGCGGCATGCGCCTGGTATATTCGTTGAAACCCGCCGTGATCCAGTCCGGCATCTTGTGTCCGACGGAAACGATGAGCAGCTTCATGCCCAGACATCCTGCGGTAGCCGTTGTACCAGATCATCATAAACACCTGAGATATTTTTCAGGACATCTTCATTGGTATAGCGCACAACCCTCAGGCCGCATGCATTCAGCGCCTTGGTACGTGCGAGATCATATTCAGTCGTCTCGCCATGGCTATCCCCATCGATCTCGATAACAAGGCGAAGTTCGGAACAATAAAAATCCACAATAAATCCCGCAATCGGCTTCTGGCGCAAAAATTTGTATCGTGCAAACTGCCGCATTCGTAGAATTTCGTTCCACATCTTTTTTTCTGCGACAGCTGGGTTCTTGCGATTTT
>JBDTPU010000005.1:0-6058 GCA_039932535.1 Gallionella sp.
CGCTTCGATCGCGGTGTAGTCCCCGGCGTCGGCCGGAATGAATTTGCTGGCATGTTGCAATTCCAGGATGGCTTTGTCTTGCCCGATGCTTCCATCCAATAAAAGGAATGCGTCGGTCAATTTTTGGCGCAGGTTCACATCCATATCGGCCCGTACAGTCCAGTTGAAATCGTAATAACCGGGAGTGGTGTAAAACACATGCACTGCTGGATTTACTTTGCCATCGGCAACCATCTTTTCCCATGCCATGCTACTCAACACGCCTGCATCGGCCTCGCCGTCCGCCACTGCCGCAACAACCGCATCAGGTGTGCCTGAATAAACGACGTGTTTCATATCGGCTTCTGGATCGATGTGCGCTGCCCGCAAAAACGCACGCGGCATCAGGTGGCCGGATGTTGAAGATTCCGAACCGAAGGCGAATGTCTTTCCTTTTAAGTCCTCAATTTTTTGAATGTCATGGTGCGCGGTGATGAATATCGACTGAGTCTGTGCGTCTTCGGCACGCTGCACGATGGGAATAACTTGATCGTGACTGCGCAGCCTCGCCTGGATAAAATCAAAGCCGCTGAACCAGACTATGTCCAGCTTGTTGGCAGCTAATGCTTCTACCAATTTGTCTTCATCGGCCATGGGTCTGAATTCGATCTTCATGCCGATCTTCTTTTCCAGATAATCGGTCAAGGGTTTTAACTTGCGCCGCATTGTTGATGGCGACTCGTCAGGGGCAAGGGAAACGCGCAACACCGGTTCGGCAGATAGCGCTGCATAGAGCACCAATGCCGCAACAATTGCCAACGAGATCAGCAGCGCTCTCAGGCGCGGCGACGAGGAAAGAGGTAACATGGTTTGTGCGGGTGGAAATTTAAGGTCGTGTAAATCATGCGCTCGGATTATGCCGTAAAAGTTTAAAACTCACTTCATCAGTACATGCTTTATCGGATAATAGGACACCAACTCAAAACAACTCCAGGAGATCAAGCATGCTGATGAAAATGTTGCGCCATATCTTGATATTGCTTGCCTTCGCATCGCCCGGTGTCGGCCATGCGGCGGATATGAAGATCGACTGCAGGCTGAAAGGTGGATCGGTGGTTCAACTCACTGCCGAGGCTTGCGGGATTGAAGGAGGGGCGTCGGCAAACGAAGCGATTCCTCCGCCTCCAGCAGCCGTGGCTGGATCGGCTGATGAAGGCGCTGCCAAGGATCAGCCGCCAGTCGACACAAAGTTGGCAGCAACCCAAAAGGCGGTCGTTGCTTTACTGGATAAGCCGGTTGTGGATGCGACCCCGCTGAACAGAAACCCCGAAGGCATCGAAAGGACCGCAAGATTTGACGGATGCCGGTTGATGGTCGATGAGGTTTTACACATCAAATACGGCAACCTCTTTTCGGTATGGAAAGATTTTAAAATCAGTTCGGTAATTGATTTGCACAAAATCAGCCGCGACGAATTCGGCGTGTTGAAAGAAATAAATTCAAAAGGAGGTGGCCTCAAGGCGGCGGCTGTCTATGTGGAGGAACGCAAGGGAAGTGGCGATATTTCCATAGCGGTGCTTGAGCCGAAAAATGGCGGCTATGCGAAGTACAGGTCACATGGCCCCTCTGCATACTGGAGTGCGTCCCGAAATGACTTGTGGGATGACTTGTGGATAGCCGATGAGTATGGCTATCCGAAAGAAACCGTATTGGGCAATGTGGCCACGGACAAGGTCAGGATACTCCTCATTATTAACACCGCAGATGATGCAGAAAAACTGAAAGCCGCTTTGCAAGATATACAGGCGATTTGCAAGTCCCCTTGAACGCTATACTTTTGATACCAACATCCGGCCAGATTATTTGTGATCGACACCTATTCACAATGTCCAAAATGCGGATATAAGCCCGCGCAACCCTTGGCAGCCAGCGCGGCTTGCCCGGCCTGCGGAGTTTATTTCTTCAAGTGGATGCAACCTGCCCGCGCATCTGTCTTGCCCAAAGCTGATGATGAGTCTTTCATCAGCGACGAGGTCGGCTTCATTGCAACATTTTTCAAGCCTCTTGGGGAAATGGATGCAATGACATTGTACGGGCGATGTATTGCGCTGGCATTGCTGGTGGTCTGGAGCTGGTTCCTGTTCGGATACGACTACCGTACTGGAGAGATAGCTACGTCCTTCATGCATAATATCCTCCTGCCGATACACGAAGCGGGCCATGTGCTGTTCAGCCCGTTCGGCGAATTCATGATGATCCTCGGCGGCAGCCTGTTCCAGATTGCGCTGCCGTTTGGGATCGGTGTCGCCTTTATCGTAAAGAACCGCGACAATTTCGGCGCGGCAATCGGATTATGGTGGGCCAGTGTCAGCATGGTTGATTTGTCTCCTTATATTTATGACGCGCTTCATCCGCAGCTGATCCTGATCGGCGGGGGCACAGGCGCGGAAGATGGGCCGCATGACTGGATTTATCTGCTGACCATACTGGGTCAGCTACATAATGCGCAGCGCTGGGGAGCGTTTGCGCACGCTTGCGGGGGGCTGTTGATGTTACTGGCTCTGATATGGGGAGTGCTGGTGCTCTTGCAACAGCGCAAACAGGTGAATGAAAGCATCTAGGCCGCCTCACTTCACTTGTGTGCTGACTCCTGCAAATGTTGCGCGGGCATTCAACCTGCAAATAATTACGGAGGAAAACAATTCATGATTCGTCTCGGCAATGCATTGAGTGCTTGGGGGAGACCCGATTTCAAGGCTGTCCTCATACAGGAGATCGCGCAATTGGGCGCCGACCATTTGCCGCTGCAACAGGGATTGACTATGGGCAACTATGTCACCGCTGCCCCGGTCACCGTGATGATCAACAATGTTGCCGAGATGGAAAATGTGATCCGCATCAAGGCAGGGATTTTTTATCAGGGCGTGATGGGTGGTTGCAGTTGTGCTGACGATCCGACTCCCACCAGCGAAAGCAATGAATACTGCGAAGTGCAGTTGGACATTGATAAAGCCACCGCAGCAACTACGGTTGCGCTTATAACGGAACCAGCAGATTAATATTCCAGCAAGCTGCCAGGATCAATTCGAAAACTCAGCGCATAGCCGTAGCTACTGCACCAGACCCGCTCTGTAAACGAGCAATCAAATGGCTTTCAACGCCGCCAGCGCCGCATCGTAATTCGGTTCGTGCTCAATCGCGCTGACCATCTCGGTGTAACGCACTACATTGCTATTATCCAAAACGATCACGGCGCGCGCAGTAAGTCCGGCCAGAACACTGTCGGCTATTTTGACGCCGTAGTCGCGCATGAATTCGCGGCCACGCATGACGGAAAGATTAATCACGTTGTCCAGCCCTTCGCTGCTGCAGAAGCGCGCCATCGCAAAAGGCAGGTCAGCGGAGATGTTGATCACGACAGTGTTGTTCAGGCCGGAGGCCTCTTTGTTGAAACGGCGCGCAGAAGCCTGACAGGTCGGTGTATCCAGGCTGGGCACAATGTTCAGCACTTTGCGTTTGCCGGCAAAGCTGTCCAAGGTGATGTTCTGCAAGTCCTGATTCACGAGCGAAAAGGGCGGCGCGACTTTTCCCACC
Organism: Gallionella sp.; assembly: GCA_039932535.1. GTDB lineage: Bacteria > Pseudomonadota > Gammaproteobacteria > Burkholderiales > Gallionellaceae > Gallionella. The sequence continues at coordinate 3,574 of JBDTPU010000005.1, forward strand.
TGCGGAAAATCGCCATATAGTTTTACAGGTGAGCCGCCCAAAGTTGTGGCGGGGGGCGGATTTGCAGTGGTGGTTAAAGGGGTCATGCCATTTTCCTTTTGGTTAAGTCTTTGATGCATCCTGCCTTATCAAATGGGAATATGAAAAGATGTCAGCCGAATTAATTAATCTATGGCTTATCAGCCATCCGTTTATTGAACCACCGGCAGGCTGAGGATGAAATAGAAAAAAGGAAAGGCGATTAGTTCAACCTCTCCTTATTTAATTTGGATAATCTGCGTTACCCGTTCTGCATTATCTTTTTACAACCACTTCGTTTTCAATTTTAACTGCATCACCTTTTGCTACCTCAGGTGCAGTGGTTTGATGGACAATACGCTGTTCGCCTGTATCCATTTTTACTGTGATGTCGTAGCTTTTGGTTCTCTTTGAATTTTTCTCGATCTTGTTGCCAGCCACGGCTCCGCCAACTGCACCTGCGACTGTCGCCAGATCCCGCCCGGTACCGTTACCGACCTGATTGCCCAGCAAACCCCCTACTACACCCCCGGCAATCACGCCCAAACCCGACCCCTTGCCTTCGGTTTGAATCTCATTGATGGACAAGACTACACCACAATTTATGCAAACAACTTTATTAGCTGGCGCTGGTTTCGACGAGAACTTTTTCGACTTGGCTTTTACTGCAGCCGCATGTTGCTCAGCCAAAATCTCTTTTTTCGCTGCGGCCACAGCTGCTTCCTGTCTGGCTTTTTCTTCGGCTTGCGCAGCCTCTTGCTTTGCCTTCTCTGCGGCTTGGTCAACAAGCATTTGTTTTTTTGTGTCTTCAACTATTACTTTGGTTTGGGCTGCGCTCTCTTCAGTCGATGGTTTTTGTGAACATGCTGTAATAGTCATGATTGCAGTCAAAGCCATGAGTGCAAAAATAGATGCGGATTGTGTATGTGCTGAGGATTTCAATGTGTTTTCTCCTTACAATAGTGAATGAGTACTCCCTTAACGTTGCAATAACGTTATACATGCCCCAAGAGTTTACACTACCCCATGAATAAGCGGATTTCAAGCCCATCACCTATCCTGATGTTTGCGCACTGCTACTGATTATTTTCGTGAATACCGCAACGCGAGCACATTGAAGCCGAGATAAACCAGATAGCTGACGAAATAAAGCAGCGCCGTCCGCTCCAGCGTCATCCCGTCGGCAAACAGCCACAACAGCAACGTATAAAGCGGCAACGACAATATTTCCCCCGCCATGATCAGCCCCGTGCGGTGTGCGGAAAAAAGGCCGAACAGGAACAGCCACGAGGCGATGCGCATCCAGCAACCCAGCATGAATAGCGCGGCGGTTTCATCGCTCACCACAAAGCGCGCGTCATACAACGTCGCCAACATGACGCGCTGATTGAAAAAAATCAGCAGCAGCAAACACGCCGCCGGAATCAGCACCATCACACCGGCACGCGTCATTTCTGTTTTGAATTGCGCCGAACCGTAAGTAGCGCTGAAGCGCGGCAGGAAAATCAGCGACAGCACGCCTGCCGCCGTGGTAGTCACCCATTCAGTGGAACGCCACAGCGCCTGCAAAAATCCCACCTCGTTCCATGAAAGCGTGCCCGCTAACATGCCGCGCACCAGCAGCATTGAAACCGGGCTCATGATGCCGATTGCCAAACCCACTGGCACGAACTTGACCAGTTTATGAAAATATTCCGCGCCCTCCTGTTTCTCGTCGCAAGCCCGCGACAGCTTGTGCCCATACAGTTTATACAAGTAGCGCCAAGCCACGATGCCGATGATAGCCAGCACAAAAGTTTGCATCCACATCAGTCCGCGCAAGGACAGCCCAAACCACGCACTCGTCGCCACTGCCAGCAATGTCATGCTGGTCAGCAGCGCCAACCGCAGCATGCGTTGCTGCTGGTGCTTGCCCAGCCAATAAGCGTTGAGCGTGGCCGGAAGGATGGCGATGCAACCGGCCAATGCGGCAAGCAGAAATAAATCCGTTTCGATTTTTTTCTGGGTGAGCCAAATTGCCAACTCAGGCGCAGCCAGCGCCACAATCAGCGCGACTGCCAGCGAAGTAATTAAACCCAATTTGAGTGCATCACGCAATAGACTGCGCTCGGCGTGCGACTCGCTTACCTGAGCGATCAACACTGTCAGCCCCTGCAACACTCCGGCCATAGTTACCGCGCCGACCAGTTCCACCACCGACTGCAGTTGCGCCCACAACGCGACCATGACCGGGCCGCCGACCAACGCCAGCACCTTGTCCAACCCTGCTCTACCTAACAGATCAATCAGGATAATGGCAAACGCTGCCAGGACGCTCTGGATGGAAGTCAATTTTTTATACGCTTCAAGAAAATATCAGAGACCGGTCGCTATTATTTTCGCAGCGACAATAAAGTTTTACAAAAACGACAAGGCCAGCTTAACGCTGGCCTTGTCATTTGTCACTTCTGGCAATACTACATCGGTT
>JBDTPU010000006.1:0-3218 GCA_039932535.1 Gallionella sp.
ACGCATCGGACAACGATGAACCGCCCAGCACTTCCGAGCGGATCGAGCCGACCAGATCACGCACATAAGTGCGCTCGGCCTGTTCGAGCAGTGCGGAAAACGCCTGCTCCAGCGGCAGGCTGGCTTCGAGCAAGCTGGCCAGTTGGCGGGTGAACAGCGACAACTCATTGGTAGAGAGGCGATCGCCAAAAGCACGCTTTCTGGATTGGCCGGTTTCGTCGAGCTGGCTGGCAATCGTCTCTACCTCAATCGGCAGCAAACCTTGTGCGCGCAAATCGGCGCGCGCGGCGCGTGCGCTGTCGGCATTCACCACGCCATTTTTTGCGGCACCGCTTGCATCTACAGCCTGGTAACGGAAGGCAGGCACTTCAGGGCACCCCTAAAAATTTCAAATTTCGTCGCGATACTGCGTTGCTCACAAAAAATTTCTCCTCATATATCACAATATACTGCGTCCAAATTTTTGGTTCGCGCCTTGTCTCGCTTACTTTGAATTTTTAAAGGCGCCCTTTATTCCTTGGTGACGCGCAACAATTCCGCCTGCGTGGTGGTGCCGTCGGCCAGCCAGCGTTGCCCGTCTTCACGCATGGTGCGCATGCCGTCCTGTTGTGCGGCGGCGCGAATGTCTGCCTCGGAGGCGCGGTCATGAATTTGTGCGCGGATCTGATCAGTGGTCAACAATAATTCATAAATGCCGACGCGGCCCTGATAACCGGTAAGGCCGCATTTATCGCAGCCGACCGCCTGCCATAATTGGCCATCGCGCTTCTTGCAGTGTTCGCATAATTTGCGTACCAGCCGCTGCGCGACTACGCCGAGCAACGACGACGACAGCAGGAATGGCTCGATGCCCATGTCGAGCAAACGCGTCACAGCCGCCGCCGAATCGTTGGTATGTAAAGTCGCCAGCACCAGGTGGCCGGTCAGCGATGCCTGTACGGCAATTTGCGCGGTTTCCAGATCGCGGATTTCGCCGATCATGATGATGTCCGGATCCTGCCGCAAAATCGCGCGCAGTGCTTTGGCAAACGTCATGTCGATGCGCGCATTGACCTGGGTCTGGCCGACCCCGTCCAGTTCGTATTCGATCGGGTCTTCGACCGTCAGGATGTTGGTGCTTCCTTCATTCAGCCGCGACAGTGCGGCATACAGCGTAGTGGTTTTGCCGGAGCCGGTGGGGCCGGTGACCAGCACAATGCCGTGCGGCTGCAAGATCAGCTGATTGAATTGCTCCAGCATGTGTGCGTTCATGCCCAGATGCTGCATGTCGAGCTGGTCGACATCCTTGTCGAGCAGACGCAACACCGCGCGTTCGCCATGTCCGGTGGGCAGCGTGGAAACCCGCACATCCACAGCCTTGCCGCCGACCCGCAGCGTGATACGTCCGTCCTGCGGCAGACGTTTTTCAGCAATGTCGAGTTGCGCCATGATCTTGATGCGCGAAATCAGCGCAGCATGTATCGCCTTCTTCGGTCGCACGATATCGCGCAAACTGCCGTCAATGCGAAAGCGCACCACCGAAATCTGCTCGAACGGTTCGATATGAATATCCGATGCGCCTTCACGCAAAGCCTGAGTCAGCAGCGCATTGATCGTGCGTATCACCGGCGCGTCATCCGCCGATTCCAGCAAGTCTTCTATCGCCGGCATATCCAGCATCAATTTGGCCAGATCGAGATCGGACTCATATTCATCAATCACCTGGGCCGCATCGCCGCCGGAGTTGGCATAGGCTTTCGCGATGGCCGCTTCGAGCGCCGGGTGCGGCATGGATTTCAGCCGGACGCGTCCGAAACAACGGCTCACTTCCGCGATAGCACTGGCCGGGGTTGCATCCGATACCATGACTTCCACAGAATTATCGGTACTGCCGGTGCGTTGCGCCAGCACCGCGAAGTCACGGGCAAAGGCATAAGGGAGAAGGCGGGCGTCGGTCATGAGTCAATAGATTAAGGTCGCTAGAGATAATTCCAATTTCTGATAGAAAAAAACGCAGGCACCTCTCTTGAACACAGAAAGGCGGCCAAGGTTAAGGCGGCAAAAATAGCACATTAACCGGGATAGCGCGAATAGAAAGGCGTGCGCGACGAAACATAGGTATGGGGACAACTGTGTTCACCCACTAGACTACTACTTGACCAACTCACTAACGATCTCGATGCCATGCTCTGGATCGAACTGTATTTTGTATGAATTACCGCTGCTCACAACTCCAACCTGCAACCTGTCGGTGCTGTTTCTATGCTGGAAAAGATTCTCGAAATCCGAAATGGAATTCACCGGCGCGCCATTTATGCTACGAATTGCATCGCCATCGTTCAATCCCAGTCGTTCGTACACACTTCCGGGAGCAATATCACTTATTTGAATTCCGCCATTCGGCACAGGGACTAGTTTGGCGTGTGTCAATAAATCCGGAGCTTCAAACAGCTTGTTCGCAAAGTTGCGTTTAATGAAATATGAATTATTTTCCTGATCACGACCTGCCTCTTCTGATAGTGGCTGGCTGTGCCCGGCAGGAGGATCAGATTTAATACGGGCGACATCCTGTGATTCTGCCCGGCTGCTCATTTCCAATTTTTCGAATACACCGTCATGACTGATGACCACACCACGCTGAAAAACATCCGTCAGGAACACGCCGCTGACGATCTCCTGACCGACAACAAATAGTTTGTCTTTACCGCCCTTTACCCTGATCAAAGCTCGTCCCGTAGTTCCGGTAATAGTCCCTGTGAGAATCAGATTGAGACTGGAAACCGGAAGCCGCGCAGTTTCGTATGCCACTGTGCTCACCTGGGCAAGGGATCCGGACCGGCTGGGTGGAATCTGCGCATAATCGCCGGCAAATACAAAGTCTGAGTTAGCGATAAAAACAATTCCAAAGAGGGCAGCGCTTACCCTGGCCGCTGCACTCCGTCCGACTGGAAGACTCCAAAACCGCTTTCCCCGATTCTTCAAATGACAGACAAAACACATTTAAGATCATGCACCGCTTTTCAACAGCAGCGATTTGAGTTGATCAACAGGGATCACTCCGTTAATACGTTTACCATTGACAAAAAAGGTGGGCACAGCCATTAGTTTTCTGTTGAGGCCTTCTGCACGCTGTGCAGCGACCAGGCTGCTGAACTGCCCGGAAGACAGGCAGCCTGCAAAAGGCTTTGAGTCGAGACCCAGACCCGATGCAATCCGGATAAAGTCAGCGTCTCCTTGAA
>JBDTPU010000007.1:0-8864 GCA_039932535.1 Gallionella sp.
ATGGTCGAGATGCGTCGTGGCGATGGTGTGAGCAGATTGAATAATGAGATTCATATATTGGATATTGGAGTTAAAAATATTTGCTATCTATACGCCGGAAAATGCTGGACGCCGGAGAAATGCTGGCGCGATGCGGGAGTGACCGTTACTGCGAGACGGCTTTTTTCAATGCGCTGCATCGGACAATCCGATTTTATAGGGACAAGTCGAAAGCCAGATTTTTAAGGGTTCATGGGCCTGCGGCTTGCTGATGAAGTCCCCTTGAATCTCGTCGCAACCAAGAGCAATAAGCGCATCCAGCACCTCCTGCGTTTCCACGCCTTCCGCCACGACGGTAAGACCAAAATTATGGCCGAGCTCAATCACGGTGCGTGCAATCATGGCATCTTTTTTATCCGTCAGCATGTTGGTGACAAATGATTTGTCGATCTTGATCTCATTGACGGGAAGGCGCTTGATGCTGGAGAGCGAGGTATAGCCAGTGCCAAAATCATCAATAGACAGCCCTACGCCCATGGCACTCAGTGCCACCAGATTTTCTTCCGCGTGTTTAGGATCGAGCACAATGGCGCTTTCGGTAACTTCCAGCATCAGTTGGTTCGCTTGCGCGCCGCTTGCGCGGAGCACTTCTTCGATCATTTTTGGCAGGTGTACATCATGCAGCGAACGAGCCGACAAATTTACGCTGACTCGCAATTGGGCGCCTGCCGGATATGCCCGCTGGCATTGAGTCAGCGCTGTGGCCAACACCCAGCGGGTCAGCGGGCGGATGAGTCCGGTTTGCTCTGCCGTGATGATAAATTTATCAGGGGCAACCAGGCCCAGGCGTGGATGTTGCCAGCGCACCAACGCTTCAGTGCCGAGGATGCGGCCGGTTTTAAGTTCCAGCTTGGGCTGGAAGTGCAGCAGGAGCTGGCCTTGTTCGATTGCATCGCGCAACTCCGCCATCAGGCCGAGTCGCTCTGGACTGTGCGGATTAAATTCCGGTGCATAGACCGCATAATCAATTGCCATTTTCTTGGCGCGATACATGGCAATGTCCGCCCGCTGCAGCAACAGATCCGCATCATCGGCGTGTTCCGGCATGAAGGCTACACCTATGCTGGTTTCCACGGCAATTGGAAGGTCGTCGATCATGAACGGCACTTCCAGAGAGTCGTGGAGTTTTTTGATGACATACCGTACATCATCAGGAGCCGCCAGCCGGGGCAGCAGAATGCCGAACTCATCGCCGCCCAGCCGCGCGACCACATCGAATGGAAATAGCGCGTAGCGCAGCCGCAGCCCCACTTGCTGCAGCAGGCTGTCGCCGCGGTCGTGCCCGAGCGTGTCGTTGACCTCCTTGAAATGATTAAGGTCCATGAGCAACAGAACTATGGGTTGTTGTTCGCGCTGCCCGGTAACAATGGCCTCCTGCACCAATTCGCGGAAACGAATGCGATTCGGCAAGCCGGTGACGGTGTCGGTATAGGCGAGCCGACGGATGGTTTCGTCAGCCTGGCGCCGTTCCTGTCGTATCTGCGCTTCGCGCAATTCACGTTCGACAACCGGCATCAAACGTTTCAAGCTGTCTTTGAGGATGTAATCGTGCGCACCCAGTTTCATAGCCGTGACCGCGCGATCTTCACCAATGGTGCCGGAAACAATGATAAACGGGATGTCCTGTCGAGTGCGGTGCAACAATTCCAGCGCAGCGAAGGCATTAAAATGCGGCATGCTGAAATCGGAAATCACCAAGTCCCAGGGGTGAGTATTGAGCGCGTCCTTCATTGCCTCGGATGTTTCGACGCGGCTGTGGGTCAGCTCATAATTGCCGCGATGCAACTCGTGCAGCAGCAACTCGGTGTCATCTTCCGAATCTTCGATAACCAGTACGCGCAGCTGTTCCATCATGACGGTCTGGGATTGGGAGCAGGTTCATTCAGCACCAGCCAATACAGACCGAGCTGGCGAATCGCCTCTACAAACTGGTCGAAATCCACCGGCTTGCGAATGTAGCTGTTGGTGCCCAGACGATAGCCAGCAATAATGTCTTGCTCTTCCTTGGAGGAGGTAAGTATGACCACCGGCTGCAAGCTGGTGCGCGGATCGGCACGTATGCGTCGCAGTACCTCCAGCCCGCTGATTTTGGGCAACTTCAGGTCCAGCAGTACCACCGACGGCAGCGGTTTCACCGCCCCCTTTTCCCCAAAAAAATAGTCAAGCGCGTGCTGGCCATCGCGCGCCACCGCCACCTCATTCAGGATATTGTTTTTTCTGAGCGCACGCAGGGTTAATTCCTCATCATCGGGATTATCTTCAACCAGCAGTATGGTCTTGGGATTCATGACATAGCCTCCTTAATAATTATAATTGCGTTTCGAGTGAGTCTTCAATAATCAGGCGGGCAGTGTGAAATAAAATGTCGCGCCCTGGCCGGATTTGCCTTCCCCGCGGACTTGGCCGCCGTGGCGATGAATGATGCGCTGGACGATGGCCAATCCCACTCCGGTACCGGGAAACTCGGCAGCCGTATGCAGGCGCTGAAACACGCCGAATAGCTTGTCTGCATAAGCCATGTCAAAGCCAGTACCGTTATCGCGCACGAAAAATTCCAGGATGCCCGAACCATTACGCTGAGCCCCGAACTCGATGCGCGGATGCGGCTCCCGGCCGGTATATTTCCAGGCATTTCCCAATAGATTGACCAGTACAATGCGCAGCAGCCGCGCATCACCCCAAGCGACCAGATTGCGTCCGATGCGCCAATCCACTTTGCGTTCTGGCTCGCTTTTTTGTAATTCAGAAAACACCTCGGCAGCCAGCCCGCTGAAGTCAACATTCTCATGCTGCATTTCCGTGCGTGTCACACGCGACAGCGCGAGCATGTCGTCAATGAGCTGACTCATGCGTTGAGTCGCGGCACGCACCCGGTTGAGATAATCGCGACCTTTATCATCCAGCCGATCAGCATATTCTTCAATGACGACCTGGCTGAATCCATCAATGGAGCGTAGCGGTGCGCGCAAGTCGTGCGACACAGAATAGCTGAATGATTCCAATTCGCGGTTAGCGGCCTGGAGCTCGGTGGTGCGCTGGCGGATTTCCTGTTCAGCCCGTTTTTGCGCAGTCACGTCACGCGCGGCGGCAAATACGCCACGCACATCTCCATGCTCATCCCGATAAACCGATGCGTTGTACAACACATCCGTGAGTTTGCCATCAAGATGCCGGATGGTGAGCGGATAATCGGTGACAAATCCCTGAGCAAACACTTGCTGATAACTCGCGCGGGCTTTCCCCGGTTCAGTGAAGTAACTGGAAAAATCAGTACCAATCAATTCTGCACGGCTTAGTCCGGTTATCTTGATAGTGGCCTCGTTAACGTCGGTGATTTTCCCCTCCGGATTGATTGCAACCAACGGATCAAGGCTGGCCTCAAGCAGACTGCGCGCATAAACCGGATTTGCAATTGCGTAGTGTAAACGCATCGCAATCGGCAGCGTGATCAATAACGAAACTATCATCGCCAGCAGAATGATTCCGCCATAACGGGTAAAGCGAATCGCCAAAGGTTCGATGCGGGCTCGCAGGTAGACACTGCCGACTTGGCGTTCGCCATGCTGCACCGGACGGGAAACAATTAATTCGTTGTCTTCGAAGCGCTGCCCCGGGGGTTCTGCAAAAGAAGGGGGCGGCTTGCTCCCGGGGCGGGCATAGCTCGCAAACAGCAAACCATTCGAGGTATAGGCAGCAGCTATGGACATTTCCCGATTGGCGGCGAGCGGATTGAGGTTTTCCTGTGCAGACTTGTGATCCTCAAATTCCAGTGCAGCGATCATGCCCGCAGCAAGTATCCCGGCTTGCGCTGACACTTCCCCCTCTTTCTGCGCCCGATACATATAGTTGTCGTAAGTAATGATGATGACCCCAGCCAGCAATAGGGCGATGGTGCAGGTAAATATGGTGATCAGTACGAGTTTGGTGCGGATACGCAGCTCAGCCAGCCAATGCATTATTGCTCCTCTTTTACTACTCGTCGCTGTACGTTGAGCGCCAAACCCATCAATTTGGAACTGATAATCAGCCCGTGTTGGGCAGCGGCTTCATCATCAATGGCGAAATGGACACGGTTATCAGCAATCACAAAATTAATGACGCCCGAGCTGGAAATGGCGCCATCAGTGACGGTGAGGATATTGCTGCCGCGCACCGCCTCGATGATTTCAGCCGGGCTTTGCTCTTCGGAACCACCCACATAAAGAATATGGCAGGGAGAATTTCGTTCTACTGTCTTCAAGCGGTGGATCACAATATTGCGGCCATTGATTAGCTCACCCGCCACCGCCGCATCGAGAGATGCACCAAACGGATCTTCGCCGACAATGCACAAATTGACCGGGCTGTCCGGCGATGAAAATGCAGTAATCGGCCACTCAACGAACAGGCCAAACTTATACAAAAATGCAGCCTTGACCGCATACTCATCCACTTCGGCATGAGCCGTGGTAAGCATCCCGGATGCCAGCGTCAGGCAGACCAGCCTTGCCAAATCCGTATACACGAAGGTAGCCGCACGCCCCAGATTTATATTTAGAAACCCCATAGTAATTTTACATAAACACTACGGCCAATTTCACTGCGAGAGGCAGACGATCCAAACTCCGGATGCCGGTTATCGAGCAGGTTAAATCCTGACAACGACATATTCATAGCCCTGGAAATTTTCCAGCCCAGATGTACATCCAGCACGACATACGCAGGGACATTCGGGGTGGGCAGGCTGCCCACGGAGCGCAATGCAAAATCAAGATCGAGGTCATGCCGGAGATTCATCCCTGAGCGTAATGACAATTGGTAGCCAGGATCATTGCCTGCCGCCTGCACGCCGGTGATGTCGCCGCTGCCCGGCTTAAACCGCAGATTTTTTTAAGATAAGTATAAGCAGCCTTGATCTGCCACCAGTCATATATGCCATAACTTCCCCAGGTTTCGATACCATAAGTGTCGCCCTCCATCATGTTGGAGAAAATCGTAGTCGTGGCGGTTGGCTCCAGGCTGCGCAGCCTGTCGTAGACATTATAAAAAGTGGAAATGGAAAGTGAGGTCCGCGCAGAAGGTTCAGTGCGATAGCCAATTTCATAAGCAGTCAGCTTCTCCGACTGAAAATCAGCTCCGCCGCCAAAAGTTGTATAGGGAGAACTGCCCGGCACAAAGAACTCGCGATCTATGCGGGAAGGTGTGCGTACCGCGCGTGAAATGGCAGCCCACCACAGCGTTTGATCATTTGGTTTCCAGGCCAGTCGTATATTGGGCTGACTTTCCAGGCCGGTGTAATTATTGTGTTCCATCCGGGTTCCCAGAATCAGCTTCAGGCGCTCAGCCAATGTGATTTCGTCTTGAATGAAAACACTCGCCAGCGTGAGGGTTTTATCCGACGGAAGAAAAGCCAGCAACGCAGTGTTGGTAACCGTGTCGCGTGCGTATCGGTAACCGCCTCCCCACACGATGTATTGATTTTTTCCCCATTGCACGCTGTGCTGCGCCTCGATGTCATAGGTATCGAGGCTCTCGCCGAAGATGCCGGGATAAATACGCCGGGTGTGATCGTAGTAAGTCTGGACTTGCAGTGCGCCAGCGGCGTCCAAGGCTCGAGTCCAGCGAGCGAGCAGGTTGCCGCCGGAAATCTGTTTGTCATCATTGACAGCTTGATCAATCGAACCCTGGTAGGTATCACCCGATAACATCAGCGCATCCCTAGCCACCGACCAGTCCGTGCGAAATCCGATCTGCCCCGTGTGCCATGCATCCTGCACGTCGCTGCCATTGGCGCGAGTAGTGTTATCGCGATTAAATTTTTTGGCGTAAATGCGATAGTTGCCGTCGTCACCCAGCTTGCCGCCATAACGCGCGCTGCCGCCCTTTTCCACATTGCCCACGCCCACCGTCACCTGTCCGCCCTGGGTGTTGCCTGATTTGTTTCTGATAATATTAATCACACCATTCATTGCATTCGCACCCCACAGCGTGCCACCTGCGCCGCTGATAACTTCGATACGCTCGATGTTTTCGATCAATACGTCCTGCACATCCCAGAATACGCCGGAAAAAAGCGGTGTATAAACACTGCGCCCATCAATCAACACCAGCAATTTATTGGCAGTGGTGCTGTTGAAGCCGCGTGCGGAAATGGCATATTGACTGGCATCCACGCGCGCCACCTGCAAATTCGGCGCGAGGCGTAAAATTTCCGGGATGCTGGTCGCGCCGGAGCGGCGGATATCCTCGCGCGTAATCACATAGACTGCAGCGGGAGCACCTTTAATTGGCTCCAGCCTCTTCGATACCGACGAAATCTGGACATTGGTCAACTCTTCAAGCGACAAGTGGGAAAGATCTGCGGCGGAAATTAATTCGGCGGCCGCCGCTGCTTTTGTAAGACCCGCCATAAAGGCTAAAATCAGAACTGCTCCGCGCACCGGCAATCTTGCGCGCCAAGCAGTAAATCTGGGCGTATCAGGGGTGAACTGTTCGTCGCTTTGCACCGGATTTTTCTTCTTTTAAAATTGAAAAAATATCGTTCGAATATACTAGGGAACTAATGGCGGCGCAATCATCCGGCCGCGTGTTTATATGCCACTTTATGTGCGCCGGGAATCATTGGGCAGCTGTGGCTTCATGGTAGAATGCGCGCCTTTTGATTTATCGTGGAGAATAATTATGTTTATCAGTAATGCTTACGCGGAAGCAGCGTCCGCATCAGATGGCGGGATTATGAATTTTCTGCCGCTACTTGCATTGATCGCCGTGTTTTATTTTTTAGTGTTGCGCCCTCAATCCAAACGCGCCAAAGAGCAGAAAATCATGATGGAAGCATTGCAACGCGGGGATGAAGTGCTGACCACTGGCGGTACCGTCGGCAGTGTCACTAAAGTTTACGAACAATATGTGGGCGTGGAAATCGCAGAAAACCTCGAAGTAAAGGTGCAAAAAAGCTCAATACAAACCGTGCTCCCCAAGGGCACAATCAAAGCGATCAAGTAATTAACTTGCAGCGGCCTGTCTGCCAATCGGGGCAAAACGCAATTTCAAGAGGCTGTCATGAACCAATATCCATTGTGGAAATATCTGCTGATTCTGGCTGCATTACTGGCCGGGTTGATTTACACGCTGCCGAATTTTTTCGGTGAATCGCCTGCCGTCCAGGTATCGCCACTGCGCGCCAGTTTGAAAGCGGATACCGCATTGCGGGATCACGTTACAAGTGCGCTGAAAGCGGCCAGCCTTAATCCGGAGCTGATTATGCTGGACGGCAATAGTGTCAAAGCCCGCTTCGCCGATACCGACAACCAGCTGAAGGCCAAAGATGTGCTGGTTACCCAGCTGGGCGAAGATTATGTGGTTGCGCTCAATTTGTTGCCGCGTTCGCCGCAGTGGCTGACCAGGATGAATGCGCTGCCGATGTATCTCGGTTTGGACTTGCGTGGCGGCGTACATTTTCTGTTGCAAGTGGACATGACTGCCGCGCTGAACAAGGCTATGGAAGCGGCTACTGGCGATATACGAAGTGCGCTGCGCGAACAGAATATCGCTTATTCCGGCGTGAGCCGCGACAACAAAATTCTGCTGGTAAAATTTCGCGGCGCCGATGCACGCAGCAAAGGCGAAGCCGAAATCAAACAGCGTTTTCCCGATTACACACTGAATGACAAGGATGAAGGCGGCGAATACAACCTGCTCGTCGCCTTCAAGCCGGAAGCGGAAAAACGCATCCAGGATTCCGCGGTGCAGCAGAATCTGGTTACCTTGCGCAACCGTGTCAATGAACTGGGTGTGGCCGAACCGGTGATTCAGCAACAGGGTGCAGATCGTGTGGTGGTGCAACTGCCCGGGGTGCAGGACACCGCGCGCGCCAAGGATATTCTGGGGCGCACCGCCACGCTGGAAGTACGCATGGTGGATGAGACTCATCAGATCACTCCGGGAGCGGCCGCACCGTTCGGCACTGAAATATTCAAGGATCGCGAAGGCAAGCTGCTGCTGGTGAAGAAGCAGGTGATACTCACCGGCGAACGTATCAACGACGCGCAGCCAGGTTTCGACAACCGCAACAATGAACCCGCAGTGCATATCAATCTGGACGGCGTGGGCGCAAGACAATTCAAAGATGCGACACGCGAGAATGTCGGCAAGCGCATGGCGATCATCCTGTTTGAAAAGGGCAAGGGCGAAGTCGTTACGGCTCCGGTGATTCGCGAAGAAATCGGCGGCGGACGCGTGCAGATCAGCGGCCAGATGGACACCGTCGAAGCCCAGGATACCGCGCTGCTGCTGCGTGCCGGCGCGCTGGCGGCACCGATGGAAATCATCGAAGAACGTACCGTCGGACCCAGCCTGGGCGCGGAAAATATCACCCGCGGTTTTAATTCCACCAAGATCGGCTTCATCATGGTTGCGCTATTCATGATGGCTTATTATCTGATGTTCGGCACGATATCCATGTTGGCGCTGGCGGCGAATCTGCTGTTGCTGGTGGCGTTGTTGTCAATGATGCAGGCCACGCTCACCTTGCCGGGTATGGCAGGTATCGCGTTGACACTCGGCATGGCGATTGATGCGAACGTGCTGATCAACGAACGCATCCGCGAAGAACTACGCAACGGCGTCACGCCGCAAGCCGCGATCCATGCCGGGTACGACCGGGCATTCGGCACCATCCTCGATTCCAACGTGACTACCTTTATTGCCGGAATTGCATTATTCATGTTCGGCTCGGGCCCGATCAAAGGGTTTGCGGTAGTGCTGTGTCTGGGCATCATGACCTCAATGTTCAGCGCAGTGCTGATTTCGCGCGCGATCGTGAATTTGATTTACGGCCGCAAGGC
>JBDTPU010000008.1:0-5060 GCA_039932535.1 Gallionella sp.
GCAGATTGGCCAATGCCGGACTGCCGCGCGCCGCGCACGAAGGCGCGCAAGACTATGCCAACCGCATCGCTGCAACTCGCCCCGAACTCGGCGTTGCCATCCGCGATCTTGCCGCACGTTACAGCGACTTGCGCTATGGCACGCTGCACGACAAATACGCGCAAGATGAATTTCTGCAACGTGTCCGAACTTTGAAAATCAGGGCTTTGAAAATCTGACAAGGTATAATCCGCGCCACTTAATAAATGGAATCGTCTTAGCCCATTCGTGCCGAGTATTTTCCGTTCCTCCTTCGATACGTCGCACAAACCGCGACACTCAGGACGAACGGGAAATGTATCGAGGCACACAACCGCTACTTAAAATTACTATGTTAATCACCCGCCGCCTGGAATTTGATGCCGGACATCGCATCCCCAACCACAACAGCCAGTGCAAACACCTGCACGGCCATCGCTACGCGATTGAAATCACTTTGTCCGGAGACATCATCACCAACGAGGGGTTATCCGAACAAGGCATGGTGATGGACTTCACCGATGTTAAACGCATCGCCAAAGAAAAACTGGTGGATGCGTGGGATCATGCTTTTCTGGTATATCGCGGCGACCAGTCGGTGTGCGATTTTCTGGCCAGTTTGCCGGATCACAAAACGGTCCTTCTCAACGTCGTGCCGACTGCAGAAAATCTCGCGCAGGTTGCGTTTGAAATCCTGGCTCCTGCTTATCAGGATATCTACGGCAACCACTTGCGCCTAGAACAAATACGTCTTTATGAAACTCCCAACAATTGGGCGGACTGCGTGAGAGCCATCCAGCCACCGGGCTAAACACACCGCGCCGAATTACACTGGCCTTCCCGAACTCAACGCCCCGCGATGGTCATGCCTTCGACCAGAATCGAGCCGCACTGGCGTGAACCTTGCACCACCACGTCATTGCCTACCGCGACGATGTTACGGAACATGTCTTTCAAATTTCCGGCGATGGTAATTTCCTGCACCGGGTATTGAATTTCGCCGTGCTCCACCCAGAAGCCTGCCGCGCCACGCGAATAATCGCCAGTCACAGCGTTCACACCCTGGCCTAATAATTCGGTAACGAGCAAGCCGCGGGACATGGTTTTCAGCAGCCCGGCGAAATCCAGATTTCCGGTTTCGCCCCCGGATGGCTTCAAGATTAAATTATGATTGCCGCCTGCGTTTCCGGTCGAGCGCATGCCCAGTTTGCGCGCCGAATAACTGCCGAGAAAATAGCCGCGCAACACGCCATTTTCAACGATCACTCTGCGCTGTGTTTGTACACCTTCATCATCGAACGGACTGGAAGCCAATCCTTTGCGTATGTCCGGCACATCGGTGATATTGATGTGCGGTGCAAATATCTGCTGATCCATTCGATCAAGCAGGAAAGAAGATTTTCGATACAGGCTACCGCCGCTCACCGCGTTGACAAAACTGCCCAGCAAACCGGATGCGATCGGCGCTTCGAACAACACCGGCACTTGCATGGTGTCGAGTTGGCGAGCGTTCAGGCGGCGCACGGTGCGTTCCGCGGCGATGCGCCCGACTTGCCGGGCGCCGGGCAAATCTCTGGCATCGCGCGCGACTGCATACCAATAATCGCGTTCCATGGCATCATCCGAACCGGCGATGACCGCACAACTGAGGCTATGACGCGAAGAGGGAAAACCACCGATGAAACCCAGGCTGTTGGCTGAAACAAATTGCGCCTCGTGCAAATTAACCGTTGCACCTTCGGAATTGCTGATGCGCGCATCCGTATCCAGAGCCGCTTGTTCGCATTGTTGCGCCAAGTCTATCGCAGCATCCGTCGACAAATCCCACGGATGATACAAATCCATATCGGCAAAGTCGTGCGCCAGCATGTCCGCATCGGGCAGGCCGGAGTATTCATCTTTTGCGGTATATCGGGCAATCGACAAGGCCGCATCCACCGTGTCGCGCATTGCCTGGGGCGAAAAATCCGAGGTGCTGGCATTGCCCCGCTGCTGGCCGATGTAGGCCGTAATGCCCAGGCCTTTATCGCGGTTGTATTCGATAGTTTCTACGGTACCCTGCCGTACCGTAACGCCCAGACCGAAACCTTCGGAAACTTCGACGGATGCGGCTGATGCGCCGCGTTGTTTGGCATATTCCAGCATGTCTTGCGCGATGTTGCGCAAGCTGTCAGCAGTGTGTGAAAAACGGGGTGCAGAAGAGATCAAGGCGTTCATAAGCAAAGCAGGCAATTAGCGAAAGACGGTATCATAGCAGCATCTCTCAAGCTTCTTAAGACGCGACATATAACAGTTATGAACCAGCACAATAAAGACCAGAACGAAAATGAACCGCTGCACATTCATCTTGGCGATGATGATGATGACGAAGATGATGATGCCGCCGCAGTAAATGATGCCCCAATACATGATGATGACTCCGTAGAAGTTATCCGTCCCTTGGCGCGCAAGCCAGATAGCGCCTCGACCCGTGGGCGCGGCTTGCGCAACCAACCCGTGGCGGAGGACGAAGAAGAACTGCCGCCGAGTAAAACCAAAATCAAAAAGCAGATGCACGAGTTGCGCGACCTCGGTGAAGAACTCACTGAGCTGGGCAAGGATCAACTCGCGCAACTCGACATCCCGGAAAATCTGCGCGATGCGATACGCGAAATGAAGAACATCAACAAGTTCGGCGCGCAACGCCGCCAGATGCAATACATCGGCAAGCTGATGCGCGATGTGGATACCGCGCCGATACTTGCCAAACTGGATGCATGGAAAGGAAAGTCGCAGCATCATATTGCCTATATGCACCAGCTGGAACGCTGGCGCGACCGGCTGCTGGAAAGCGACGCAGCGCTCACCGAGTTGCTGGCTGCCCATCCGCAAGCCGATGCGCAAAGGCTGCGTACCTTGATACGCAATGCGCAAAAGGAAATGGAGGCGCAAAAGCCGCCAAAAAATTTCCGTGAGATTTTTCAGGTATTGCGCGAGATCATTCCCGAACCAACCTAGCAATCTGCATGAGCGCGATTCTTCCCCACATCACCCTCGAGTCCGGCAAAAACCCACAGCACAGCATCATCTGGCTGCATGGGCTGGGCGCGGACGGCGAGGACTTTGTGCCGATTGCGGACGAACTGAAATTGCCTTACCCGGTACGTTATATATTTCCGCATGCCCCGCAACGCGCGGTCACCATTAATGGCGGATTGATGATGCGTGCCTGGTATGACATTGTCGGCTTCAATGTCGACGCGCAACAGGATGCAGCAGGAATCCGCGCCTCGCAAATTGCTGTTGAAGCATTGATCGGGCAGGAAATTTCTCGCGGCATTTCACCCGGTAATATATTTCTGGCCGGATTTTCCCAGGGCGGCGCTATCGCGCTGCACACTGCATTGCACCGGAATACGCCACTGGGCGGCGTGCTGGCACTGTCCACTTATTTGCCGTTGATGGAAAGTGTGATTCCCGATGTGCTGACAAGCACCACGGCCACGCCGACTTTTATGGCGCATGGACGCAGTGATCCGGTAATACCTTATGCATGGGGAGTGACTTCAAGAAACGTGTTGCGCAAATTCGGCTATGCGGTGGAATGGCATGAATACGCCATGCAACACTCAGTGTGTGAAGAAGAGCTACGTGATATCGCGACTTGGCTGACAAAAAAGCTGGGGTAGACTCAATGCTGTTCCTTATTCTTCATCGATTTCCTGTTCAATGAGTTTGAATTTGGCCAGATCATAGTCCAACCCTTTTTCCTGCAATCCACCCGGCATCAGCAAATAATTTTTGCCGTCCATCTCGATTTTCAAGCTGCGATTGGCGGAAAAGGTATCGGCCTGCATTAATAGTAACTGGGTTCCGTCGGGCGACTCTCCCTGCTTTGCATAAAGCCACAGCGCCGCATGGCCGTCTCCAAGTTCACTGCCATGTCGGTTCAGGAATACACCCGTTACCTGACTGGCCAGAATTTCCGCACCCGCATGCAGTTGGTTCGCATCATCGCGCAACAGCCGCCGCACTACCGCCACCCCCCAATGTGATACGCCGTCCGGCTGTATACCAAGCAAACTGCCGATACCGATGCTATTGCTTCCGGCGGGCAAAACGCTGCTGAATCCGCCGACACTGATTTCTTCGGTCACCCATTGTGTCGTGCCTTCTTTACCCGACTGTGATTCTGCATGGCTGTGCTCGACTACCTTGTCAAAGCCGTTGATCACATTCAGTGTGACATTGGCCGCGTGCCGGGCATTGCGCCGCACCGGCGGGGCAGTCAAATAATCCAGTAAATACTGGACAGCTTCTCTAACTACTTCCGCTTCATAGCTTCCGCCCAGATTGATTTCATCCAGAACGATATTTTTTTTCAAAACCTTCATCAGGTCTTCCAGCTTGGACTGCATTGATTGCACGCTGACGAAGCGCATCGCAAGATGAGTGGTCTCCCCCATATTGATGCGCTTCGGTTCGTCCGGCCGGTTTAAATCAAAACCCAGTCGGCTATGGCCGCTTAACTGTGCGTGTATGTCAATGGCCGAACTATAATGTGCCACGATGCGTTCGGTCAGATGCATATACAACGGGCTCAGTGCAAGCAGTCCCCGGTCGTACCATACCAACAGACGCCCCACCTCGCATTTCACCGTGGTGTTGGCTATGCCGGAATACAGGCTGATGGGCGTATTCAGATATTGCAGTCGTTCAGCATGTTTGTAGAGTTGGGCGAGATTAGCCCAAAGCGTGCTATCAACCTGGCCATAATGGGCGCAAATATATTTCAGCTGGCTGGTCATGGCATACACTGCGCGGGCAGCCAGTAACGGCACTTGGGTCTTGATGGTCGTGCTGCCTTTTTCAGCATTGCAATACCGATTGAACGCGGTGTAATAAGCATTAGCGATATGCCGGGAAAAATTGCCCAACACCAGCCACAGACGATTTTCCTGGAATTTATTGACTTCAAAAGGCGTAAAATACTCGCGTGTCAATTTGCGTGCATAAGGCTGGGCAGCCTCGTCTATCAGGCGCAACACGGCAAGCTGGTAATC
>JBDTPU010000009.1:0-4535 GCA_039932535.1 Gallionella sp.
GCAACCTGCACAAACCCTACTAACAAGGCAGCCGACACTAAAGAAATTACGCTGAACGCAATAAATTGAATCTGGCGGGCACGTCGCTTTTCCGCCCGGTGCGGTAACAGGTTTATCCGTATCACGATGGGTCGAACCTCCGCATAGCCAAGCCACAAGCGATAATCAACGAGGGCGCGTCGGCTTGCAATTGTCGCGGTTTGATTCGGCTCGACAGTGTCATCAATGCAAACGGGTTCGCCACCATGGTGCTCACTTGAGTTCGCGTTGCCACTCCATCATCCAATCCAGGCAATGCCGCACAGCCGCCTGAAAGGACAATGTAATCTACCTCGTGATATTGCGTCGAAGTGAAAAAGAATTGCAAAGCACGGGCGATTTCAGTCACCACATTTTCGCGAAAAGGTGCCAAAACATCGGTCTCATAATTGTCTGGCAAGCCGCCATTACGTTTGGCTGACTCAGCTTCATCGGCTGACAAACCGAACAAACTTTGAATCTGCTGGGTTAATTGCGCCCCCCCCACCTGCTGATCACGCGAGTAAACTGATTGCCCGTTGCGCAACACATTCACGTTCATTACGCTCGCGCCTATGTCTATCAGTGCCACACACTTGTCTGTTGCTGAATCCGGAAGCTGAAGGCGAATCTGCTCGAAAGCCACTTCGGCCGCATAAGGCTCAATATCCATAACGACGGTTTTCAGTCCGGCCAACTGGGCAGCGGCAACACGATCATCGACGTTCGCCTTGCGCGACGCCGCCAGCAACACTTCGAGTTCCTCAGGGCTTTCAGGTGCCGGGCCGATTACCTGAAAATCGAGATTAACTTCCTCCAATGCAAAAGGGATGTACTGATTGGCTTCAGATTCAACCTGATATTCCAAGTCTTCGTCGCGAAGCCCTGCGGGCAAAAGAATTTTTTTGGTAATCACCGCTGCCGCAGGAAGCGCCAAGCCTACGTTTTTTATACGTGTACCCATGCGCTTCCAGGCGCGTTGCATGCTTTCCGAAACGGCTTCAAGATTATTGATATTGCCGTCAGTGATGGCATCTTTAGGCAACAACTCAATCGCATAACGCTCAATAGTGTAAATTCCTTTTTTGGACGACTCACTCAGCTCGACCATCTTGACGGATGAAGCGCTGATATCCACACCTATAAGTGGAGGATTTTTAGCCCACAAAAAATCCAATGGAATGTCAAAATTTACTTTAATCATTGACCGGTTAGCGACCTATTTACATAAAATGGTTTAAATCCTAGCAATAACTATAAATCATGTAAAGCTATTTTTAAGGTTATTTATATTCGCAGAGCCGATATAATATTCGCGCACACCATACCACTGTTATTTATTTTTGGGCAACTGCATATGCTTCCCCCCCGCTTACTTCTCCCCATTCTTGCTCTTCTCATCCTGTTTGTGCTCCCCGCCCTATTACTGGGCGTGGCAGCCATGATAGCTTATCCGAGTCTGCCTTCTCTGGAGGCACTTACCGACTATCGCCCCAAAATCCCGCTACGCATTTACAGCGTAGAAGGCACACTACTTGGTGAATTCGGCGAGGAGCGGCGTGCGCTGGTCAAAATTTCTGAAGTACCCGAAGTGATGAAACAAGCCATTCTTGCCGCCGAAGATGATCGATTTTATGAACACGGGGGTGTGGATTACGTGGGAGTAATGCGCGCGGCAATTTCCAACTTCACTTCCGGTACCGCCAGGCAGGGCGCCAGCACAATCACCATGCAAGTAGCACGCAACTTTTTTCTGACCAAAGAAAAAACCTTGACGCGCAAATTCAATGAGGTGCTGCTCACCTTCAAGATCGAACACAGCTTGAGCAAAGATGACATCCTGCAACTTTATATCAATCAGATTTATCTGGGCCAGCGCGCTTACGGCTTTGCCGCAGCGGCGCAAATTTACTTTGGCAAACCCCTGGGCCAAATCAATATTGCGGAAGCTGCCATGCTGGCAGGGCTGCCTAAAGCTCCTTCATCTTTTAATCCGGTCATCAATCCCAAGCGCGCCAAGTTACGCCAGCTCTATGTTCTGCGTCGCATGCATGAATTGAATTTCATTAATGATGATCAATTTCAACTTGCTCAACAACAGCCTCTCGTGGCTTTGCGCAGCAATCAGGAATTCGGTATCAAATCAGATTACCTCGTAGAAATGGTCAGGCAGGCTATTTATGATAAATACCAAGAGGACACCTACACGCAAGGTTTCAAGGTTTACACCACCATTCGACAACAGGATCAGCTCGCGGCTTATCAAGCCGTCCGCACCGGGACTCTGGATTACGACCGCCGCCAGGGATATCGCGGCCCGGAAGATTTCGTCGACTTACACGGGGATACCAGTAATGCCGAGCAACTGGACGACGCCCTGCAGGATATTGACGACAGCGATGATTTAATCCCTGCTGTGGTTCTGGCAGCGTCACCCAAGCTGATTCGCGTTTATTGCAAAGGAGGAGAAATTGCAGAAATCAGCGACGATGCATTGCTGTTCGCCCAAGCGGCCTTGACCAAGAAGGTCGCCTTGAATCAGCGTATCAACGTCGGCTCTATCATCCGGGTGCGCAAGGATGACAAAGGTGTTTGGCAAATAAGCCAGATCCCTCAAGTCGAGGCCGCCTTTGTTTCGGGCGACCCGCGCAGCGGTGCTATTTATTCTCTGGTGGGCGGCTTCGATTTCAATGGCAACCAGTTCAATCATATTACCCAGGCATGGCGGCAGCCCGGCTCGAGTTTTAAACCCTTTGTGTATTCCGCTGCATTGGAAAAGGGCTTGACCCCCGCCACTGTGATCAACGATGCACCGCTGATTTTTGATGCCGAACAGACCGGTAACGAACCTTGGGAGCCGAAGAACTACGATGGTAAATTTGAAGGGCCGATGCGTATGCGCCAGGCTTTGATCAAATCAAAAAATCTGGTTTCGATACGCATATTGCAATCCATCAGCCCGCAATATGCAAAAGATTACATTACCAAATTTGGCTTCGATGCCACCAAATACCCGGCCTATCTGACTATGGCTCTCGGAGCCGGCTCTGTGACTCCGCTGCAAATGTTGACCGGCTATTCGGTATTCGCCAATGGCGGCTTTCTCGTTACTCCTTATTTTATCCAGCGCGTCGAAGATGCACATGGCACCATGCTCAGTAAAACGGCGCCTGACGTGGCCGGAAACGGCGCAAAGCAGGTGATTGATGTGCGCAATGCCTTTACCATGGTCAGCATGATGCAGGACGTCGTCAAACACGGCACTGCCTTTCGCGCCATGCAACTCGGGCGTCAAGACCTGGCCGGCAAAACCGGTACGACCAATGACACGATCGATGCCTGGTTTTGCGGATTTCATCCGACCGTAGTCGGTATCGCCTGGATGGGCTACGATCAGCCGCGCAGCCTGGGCGACAGGGAAACCGGCGGCGGCGCGGCCTTGCCGATCTGGATGGGCTACATGGAAAAGATTCTCAAAAATGTGCCGGAAGCCACTTACACCATGCCTGACAACATGGTTGCAATACACATCAATGAAGAAGGTTACCGTGATGATAATAGTCCGCGCATCGAATATTTTTATCAGGAAAATGTGCCGCCCGAACATGCGCTGCCCACTGCCCCCAGTGAGGAAACAAAACCTGCAGACACCGTCAAGGATCAACTGCTCTAATTTCATCCATGACTAAAGAACGCGCACCCAAAGAATATGTAAACAGACGCGACTTGATGCGCGAACAACTGGCCCATCAAGCCGCCAAACTGATGGCGGAAGACGGCATCACCGACCACGCCCATGCCAAACGCAAAGCCGCGCGGCAATTGGGCGCGACCGACACCCAGCACCTGCCCAGCAATCAGGAAGTGGACGACGCGCTGCACAGTTATCGCGTGCTCTACCAGCACGACAGTCATCCCGGCGTCCTGCATCAGCTCCGCGAAGAAGCACTCACCGCAATGCGTTTGCTGGCGGAGTTTCGTCCCTACCTGACGGGTTCGGTATTGAGCGGCACGGCGGGCGAACAGTCGGACATTAATCTGATGCTGTTCAGCGACGACGCAAAAGCCGTGCTGCTATTTCTGCTCAAACACAAAATTGATTTCGAAGACGGCGAATGGAAAGTGCAGGTCAGCGGACACCAGGAGAGCGTGCCGAGCTACACAATGATCGGAGAATCAGGCGCCCAGATACACATCATCCTGCTGCCCGAGAATGCGCGCTTCAGCGGCAGTCGGCATCCGGAGACGCATGCGGATATTACGGCGGTAGAGGTGTTGTTGGGTGGCTAACGTAGGGCGGGCTCTGCCCGCCGCATATTCTAATTATTCCGTTCGTATTGAGCTTGTCGAAACATGAATGCCCAAAAACAAAACAACTTCGCCGGGGGTAGCATGTAGGTTGGGTTAGCGGTTTTTCGCGTAACCCAACATCAAAATAAAAATCAACTTCGCCGGGGGTAGCCCGGCAGCTAGTCACTTTTCTTGTCTTGCCAAGAAAAGTAACCAAAAGAAATCGC
>JBDTPU010000010.1:0-3796 GCA_039932535.1 Gallionella sp.
GTGCTGGAAATGGCGCTGGAACGCAAACCCGAGCCCCATGTGGAAACTGCGGAAAAGGTGGCTGTGGTCGCGCTGGCAGGGGAAAGCAGCCGGGCGGATTCCACTCTTGTAACCAAGCATTGAATGTAAATTCCTATCAGCTTGATGTTTGCAATGCAATATAAAAAATATTGAGTATTCGCTTGACCAAAGCCGAGAAGCCTTGATATAAAGCCTTTGCAGGGGATTTCCCTGTTTTCTTAATCACTCGCAAAGGGGACTTACGTGAATAAATCTGATTTGGTTGATGCAATTGCAAAATCCGCTGAAATCTCTAAGGCAGCTGCTGCTCGTGCATTAGATGCGACTGTCGATACCATCAAAAAGGCACTGAAAAAAGGCGATTCAGTGAGCTTGGTTGGTTTTGGTACATTTAAAGTTGGCAAGCGTGCTGCGCGTAATGGCCGCAATCCTCGCACTGGTGCGACGATCAAGATCAAGGCTGCCAAGGTTCCAAAGTTTAGCGCTGGCAAGGGTCTGAAAGATGCTGTAAACTAACCGGCTTTGTCGGGTGCTTAGCTCAGCTGGTAGAGCGTCGCCCTTACAAGGCGAATGTCGGCGGTTCGAACCCGTCAGCACCTACCACAATCGTTTTTGGAGTGGTAGTTCAGTTGGTTAGAATACCGGCCTGTCACGCCGGGGGTCGCGGGTTCGAGTCCCGTCCACTCCGCCAAATTGAGGCGAACGCAAGTTCGCCTTTTTTACATCTCTAAATAAATAACTGGATGGCATCGCTATGTTTGATTTCGTTCATGAAAATAAAAAAGCAGTGCAAATTGTCCTGGCACTCATTATTTTGCCATTTGCATTATGGGGGGTAAGCTCCTATGAAAAATCTGGCAATGGCGCGGAAGTAGCCGCCACAGTAAACGGCAGCAAAATCACTCAACAGGAGCTTGAAAATTCGCTTCGTCAGCAACAAGAGCGGATGCGCCAGCAACTAGGCGCAAATTTTGATCCGGCGATGTTTGACAATCCCGAAATGAAGCGTGCAGTGCTGGATAATCTGATTTCCCAGCGTTTGCTGGTCGACCGTGCCAAGGCTGCAAGATTGACTGTGCCGGATGATCGCGTGGCGCAGTTAATTGCGGGCATCGAAGCTTTTCAGGAGGGGGGAAAGTTTGACAAGAAACATTATGAATCCGTGCTTGCCAATCAGAATATGTCGCCATTGACATTTGAAGCGCGTGTACGTGATGAGTTGCTCGGGCAACAAATCCAGGAGGCTTATGCGCAGAATGGATTTGCTGCAACCAGCGTGACGGACAATGTGATTCGTTTAAACGAGCAACAACGTGTAGTGAGTGTGGCCACCCTGTCTTTGCAATCGTTTATGTCCCAGGCAAAAGTGGATGATGCCGCACTGAAAAAATATTACGAACAAAATCCCAGGGAATTCGAGGTTCAAGAGCAGGCCAAAGTAGAATATGTGAAATTCTCCGTGGATGATTTGCTTGCGAAGGCCGAGGTGAGCAAGGAGGATGTACGAAAATATTATGACGAACATTTAAATGATTTTGGCACGCCGGAGGAACGCCATGCGGCGCATATCCTGATTACTGTCAATGCAGCCGCACCGCAAGCGGAACAGGATGCCGCCAAGGCCAAGGCCGAGCAGTTGTTGCAGCAAGCCAGAAAAAATCCTGCTGGATTTGATGAGTTAGCCAGGAAAAATTCGCAAGATCCGGGCTCCGCTCCGAATGGCGGCGACCTTGGATTTTTTGGCCGCGGCATGATGGTCAAGCCGTTCGATGACGCTGCCTTTGCTTTGAAGGCCGGTGAAATCAGCGCGCTGGTGAAGTCGGATTTTGGCTATCACATCATCAAGCTGATTGCAGTCAAGCCATCCCGTGCTGTGCCATTCGATGAGGCGCGTGCAGGCATCGCGACTAAGCTGCGTCAACAAAAAGCCTCAGACATGTTCGCCGAGATGGCGGAAAAATTCAGCAATGCTGTTTATGAGCAAAGCGACACCTTGAAACCGGCAGCGGATCTGGTGGGCGCGAAGATTGAACGAAGCGGATGGTTGAACAAAGGGACAACTGCCGGTGAACCATGGACCGTAAAAATGTTGCAGGCGATTTTCAACGATGAAGTCGTAAAGAACAAACGCAACACGGCTGCGATCGAAGTGGCGGCGAATACGCTGGTTGCCGCGCGTATTCTGGAATACAAGCCAGCTTCGGTGCGTGCCTTGAATGAAGTACAGGAAGTAATCCGGCAAAAATTGTTACGCCAACAGGCACTCGAGCTGGCGGCTAGGCAGGGTAAATCCATGCTGGCACAATTACAGGGCGGGAGTCAGCCAACATTAAGCTGGGGCGCGCACCAGAGCGTTACCCGTGCGCAACATGGCGCTCTGGATATAGAGTTAACACGGCAAATATTCCAGGCGAATGCAGCCAGGTTACCGCAATTTGTCGGTGCGGAAGATGCACAGAATGGCTACATGCTGGTGCGGATTGATGAGGTCAAAGAAGGCGCGGCGATTGATGACACCAAACGCGCACGCTACGCGCAACAATTACGGAAACTGACCGGCGAGGAAATGTTCCATGCTTATCTGACTGATGCCAGGCAGCAGGCGGCGATCAAGGTGAATTTACCCGATGCGGCGCCGAAGAACGACATAGCACAACCTTGATTGGTGTTGCCCCAAAATAAAACGCCCCTCTGGGGGCGGTTTTTTTGTCCGGTAATGCAATCCGGATTAGGGTTCGGTAGTGCCCAGTGCCGTGGTGTTGAATCCTCCATCCACATAAGTAATTTCACCCGTGATGCCGCTGGCCAGATCACTGCACAAAAAAGCGGCTGCATTGCCTACTTCTTCAATGGTGACATTGCGTTTGAGCGGGGCGTTCTTCTCGTTGTAGCTGAGCAATTTATTGAAATCTGCGATGCCCGCCGCAGCGAGTGTTTTGATCGGGCCGGCTGAAATACCATTCACGCGTATTCCTTGTTTACCTAATTGCATCGCCAGATAACGCACGCTGGCTTCCAGGCTGGCCTTGGCCATACCCATCACGTTGTAATGCGGCATGGTGCGCACGGCACCGAGATAGGTCAGCGTCAACAGTGCCGCTTTGCGACCTTCCATCATCGGCAATGCGGCTTTGGCCATAGCCGGAAAACTATAGGCGCTGATATCGTGAGCGATGCGAAATGCCTCGCGGCTGAAACCATCCAGAAAGTCCCCGTCCAATGCCTCGCGGGGAGCAAAGCCGATCGCATGCACAAAACCATCAAAACCATCCCAATGCTTGTTCAAATCGACAAACAGTTTATTAATGTCTTCATCGCTGCCAACATCGCACGGGAAAATCAGCTCGGTATTAAATTCCTTGGCCAAATCCAGCACGCGATTGCGTACTCGTTCGCCTTGATAGGTAAAAGCCAGTTCAGCGCCTTCGCGGTGCATGGCTAGCGCGATGCCGTAAGCAATCGAACGGGTGCTGATCATGCCGGTAATCAAAATGCGTTTGTTGGTCAGAAATCCCATGTTGTTCCTCTGCAAAAGGTTAATCGTGAAGTCGGTCATTATAACCTGATGTCAGCGCGCAGCAGATTCATTAAAGCGCTGCGGCGTTTTACGGCACGTCACCTGGCAGGACAGTTCGGCGAACTTTAGGGTGGAATTTAGCGTTGTCACCGTCCGACGCAATCGTATATAATCCCCAGTTGTCAAATTTCAGGTTCCCTTTCATGCTGGAAGTCAGCAATCTTGCTTGCAGTCGCGGCGACCATCGTTTGTTTTCCG
>JBDTPU010000011.1:0-1799 GCA_039932535.1 Gallionella sp.
ACATGGTGGGTGGCGTGGTAGCGATGGGTCTGGCGGTAATGATGTTTGCGTTCCTGCCCTTTCTCGATCGTTCGCGCATTCCGGGCGGAGCACATTACCGGCCGGTATTCCGTGTGCAGTTTTACCTGTTCCTGCTGGACATGCTGGTGCTGGGCTATGTCGGTTATATTCCTCCCACTGACCGCAGCATTGTGATCGGGCAAGTGGCGACACTGTGTTATTTCGGCTCGTTCTTCCTGATTCCTTTCATTTCCAGAGCGGAAGAGCGATGGCTCATGAAGCGCGGATTGCCGCGGGATGTGGAAGCATTGATGGCGAGCGAAGCGAGGGAAAAATTACCGCCGCGCCGCCGCGCGGGGGATGCCAAATGAAAAATCCCATCATCATATTAATGCTCTGCTCTGCCTTACCAGTTTGGGCTGCGGATACAAAACTGGAAAAGATTCGGGTTGATACCAGTGTGCCGGCTGTTGAACGCGGTGCAGATGAATTGATGAATTACTGCCATAACTGCCACAGTTTGAAATATATAAAGTACCGTGATCTGGCCACATTCGGCATCGACAAGAAAAAAATTGAAGCATGGCGCGGCGATCAGCCGCTTGATGCGCCGCTTGCCAGTCTGATGTCAGACGACGCAGCCATACAATCGTTTGGAATAGTACCGCCGGATCTGAGTTTGATAACCAAGGCGCGCGAGGGCGGTGCAAGCTATTTATATTCCTATCTGCTGGGCTATTACAACACTCCGGAAGGGGTGACCAGCAATCACATTTTCCCTGAAACCAAAATGCCCGACGCACTGGGAATCAGCGGCACGACTGAAGCTGCACAACGTGCAGACCTTCAGGGGAAGGCGCATGACATCGTGTCATTCCTGGCCTGGGCGGCCGATCCGCACGAAGGGGAGCGGTATGCACTGGGCTACTACGTCATCGGATATCTGGTCATCCTGACTTCATTGCTTTATCTCGTAAAAGGGCGAATCTGGGCCAGGCTGAAATAAGCTGTTCGCTGCCACAACAGAAAATTACCCATGAAACCCGGTCTACATAGTTTAAAATCCAATGCTTGAATTGATGCCGGAGTGAGCGATGAGTATTAACGAAACCGATGTGCAAAGCGCATTGAAAAATCTGGTTGACCCCAACATCAGAAAAGATTTTGTCAGCGGCAAATCCGTAAAAAACGTCAAGATCACCGGCAGCGATGTGTCGCTGGAAATTATTCTGGGCTATCCGGCCAAGAGCGTATGGGGCGAAATCCAGTCTATGGTTGAAGCGCATCTCAAAGCGGCGTTGCCGGGCGCGGGCAAGGTCAGCGTCAATGTGTCCAGCAAAGTCGTGCCGCACGCGGTACAACGCGGCGTGAAACTGGTGGAAGGCGTAAAAAATATCATCGCAGTAGCGAGCGGCAAAGGCGGCGTGGGTAAGTCCACCACGGCGGTGAATCTTGCACTGGCGCTGGCTGCCGAGGGCGCGCGCGTCGGCATGTTGGACGCCGATATTTACGGCCCTTCGCAACCCACCATGCTGGGCATTTCCGGCCAGCCGGTATCGAAGGACGGAAAGTCTATGGAGCCGATGAGCAACCATGGCATACAGGCCATGTCTATTGGTTTCATGATTGCGGGCGATGATACGCCCATGGTGTGGCGCGGCCCGATGGTGACGCAAGCGCTCGATCAATTGCTGCATCAGACACGCTGGGACAATCTGGATTATCTGGTGGTGGATTTACCGCCGGGCACCGGCGACATCCAGCTGACACTGGCGCAAAAAGTGCCGGTGACCGGCGCG
>JBDTPU010000012.1:0-6517 GCA_039932535.1 Gallionella sp.
ATTCCTGAATGTTCATCTGGATGCTGCCCTCGCCGGTGACACAGGCCACCGTTGCGCCGGGATTAATCAATTGCACGCCCATCGCAGCAGGCAAGCCAAAGCCCATCGTGCCGAGGCCACCGGAGTTTATCCAGCGGCGCGGCTTGTTGAACTTGTAGTATTGCGCCGCCCACATCTGATGCTGCCCGACATCCGAAGTAACGAAAGCATCGCCGCCGGTTACTTCGTAAAGTTTTTCGATCACGAATTGCGGCTTGATGATTTCGCTGGAATTGGTGTAGCGTAGTCCGCCACCTTTGGCGCGCCACTCGTTCACTTGCTTCCACCATGTCGCCAAGTCTGATGCGTCCGGCTTTTGTTTGCTGCTGCGCAACGCGTCCAGCAATTGTTGCAACACCAGTTTCACATCGCCCACCAGCGGCACATCCACCTTGACGCGTTTGGCAATCGAGGAAGGATCAATATCGATATGAATGATTTTATGCGGCACCTGCGCAAAATGTTCGACGTTGCCGATCACCCGGTCATCAAAACGCGCACCGACCGCAAACAGCACATCGCAATTCTGCATGGCCATGCACGCTTCGTAAGTGCCGTGCATGCCCGGCATGCCGACGAACTGCTTATCGCTGGCAGGATAAGCGCCCAAGCCCATCAGTGTATTGGTGCAAGGGAAACCAAGCAGGCGCACCAGCTCGGTCAAGTGCGCCGATGCGCCGGACAGAATGACACCGCCGCCGCTGTATACCATTGGACGTTTTGCCTCCAGCAGCATCTGTACAGCGCGTTGAATCTGCGCATCATCTCCCTTGCCTGCCGGATGATAAGAACGAATGCTGACGTTGTCGGGGTAAACAAATTCAGTTTTCTGGTTGGAAATATCTTTCGGGATATCCACCAGCACCGGCCCTGGGCGACCTGATTGAGCAAGATAAAAGGCTTTCTTGATCGTTGACGCGATGTCTTTCACGTCCTTGATCAAAAAATTATGCTTCACGCAGGGTCGCGTAATGCCCACGGAATCCACTTCCTGAAACGCATCTTCACCGATCGCATAGCTGGGCACCTGGCCGCTGATTACAACCAGTGGAATCGAATCCATATAGGCTGTGGCGATTCCGGTCACCGCATTGGTCAGCCCCGGGCCTGAGGTGACCAGTGCCACGCCCACCTTGTCCGACGAGCGCGCATAGCCATCGGCTGCATGCAGTGCGGCTTGCTCATGGCGCACGAGAATGTGCCTGACCTTATCCTGATTGAACAAGGCATCGTAAATGTGCAGGACAGCGCCACCCGGGTAGCCGAATATGTATTCCACCCCCTCTTCCTGCAAACAGCGGATCGTAATTTCCGCACCGGTCAACTCCATCACAACACCTTGGGATTTAAATAAAATAGAACCGCGTAAGATAATGGTTGGCGACGTTTTGGTCAACCTTTGCTGTGCTATCAACACGCTTTCAAGCGATATGGTTAACAATTTGCTACCATGCGCGCACTAACAAGAAGGTGATTAAACTGAGTACTTCCGCGGAATTAAGCCAATTTCTCAGCAGCGTTGAACGCCGCGCATACAAGCATGCGGTGTATGCCGTGCGCGATAACCACTCAGCGTTGGACATCGTTCAGGACGCGATGCTCAAGCTCGCGGAAAAATATGGCGATAAACCCGCTGAGGAATTTCCGATGTTATTTCAGCGCATCCTGCAAAATACCATTCGTGATTATTATCGTCGCCAAAAAGTTCGATCCTCCTGGGTGACCCTGTTTTCCAGCTTGCAGCCTAAGCATGATGAGGAAGAATTCGATCCGCTGGACATACTGGAAAATAGCGAAAACCAGACTTCCTCGCCAATACCCGAGGAATCCTTGCAACAAAAGCAGATGATCGCACTAATTGAGCAAGCCCTGGAAAAACTCCCGGCACGTCAACGCGAAGCCTTCCTGCTGCGTTACTGGGAAGGACTGGATACCGCCGAGACTGCTGCAGCAATGGGTTGTACCGAAGGCAGCGTAAAAACCCACTGTTCACGTGCTGTGCACGCACTTGCTGCCTCTCTCAAAGCGAAAGGAATAGAATTACCATGACTAATAAATTTGACCCTGGCAAATTAGATCCAAAAAAAGTAGCTCAATTGTTGACGCAAAGCACCCGGCAACTGGATGACGCCACTTTATCCGCATTGGGTAACGCTCGGCAGAACGCAATGAAAAAACAATTGGTGCGCGCACCTTTTTTTGCCCCTACGCCCGCTTCACTGCACACTTCGGCTGGCTGGACAGCCCGGCTGTTGCCACACTCGGCACAGCCGTGGATAGCTGCGGGCCTATTGGCTGTGTTACTCGGCATCGGGGCGGGCTATTGGCAACACCTTGAAGAACAGCAAATTGACGAGCTGGATGTGGCGATTTTGACTGATGAACTGCCGATTGAGGTTTTCGTTGATTAAAGTTCAAATGCAAAATTATCTGGCGACGATATTTTTACTGCTAGGCTTAACCGGCGTGTCTCACAGCGCTGCTGCACAGCCTTGGAGTTCGCTCACTCCCACGCAACGCGAAGCGCTGACCCCCTTGGTACAACAATGGGACACTCTGCCGGAGCCGCAACAGCAGCGCCTGCTCGAAACCGCTAAACGCTATCCTCACCTGACTCCCGAACAAAAAGAACGCTACCACGGTCGCCTGGAAACCTGGAGCCAACTGACCCCGGAACAACGCAAGGCCGCCCGCGAAAAATATCGTGCTTTTAAAAAGGTGCCAAAAAAACAACGCGAGCAGGTAAAAGAAATGGTTAAAGAAGAACAAGCCAGAAAAGCCCAGCAATCAGCCAGCGGCGTTCCTGCTGCCAAATAGCAAACAGCGACAGCAGATTTATGTCGCCATGTCTATCAGCGCCGTTCTGTCCACCACAGCATCACCATCCCCAGCAGCAAAAACACCCCCGTCATCGCCGTTGCGCTAAGGAAAGGCTGCCAGTCATTGAGAGCACCCACGCTGGCCACTAACCGCCCGACAAAATGAAATAGCAAACCCAGCACGATACCCATGAATATCATCGCACCCACTCCGCCTGCGCGCCGATGATAGGAGGCAAACGGCAGCGCCAGCAACATCATCACCAGTAACGCCAGCGGGTAAATCAGCTTATTCCACATGGCGATTTCATAGCGCGCACTTTTTTGCTGGTTGTCGCGCAAATGTTTGGCATATTGGTAGAGATTCGATGCCGACATCTGCTCCGGAACCACCAGCAGCACACTGAAAATACCTGGGCTCAATGCCGAACGCCATTCCTGAAGGGGCTGAACATTGATGCTCGTACCGGCTTTACTAAAGCGCGTCTCCAGTACATCTTCAAGCTGCCATCGCCCGGGGCCGATAAAATCGGCACGCTTGGCATTGATAATCGACTGCAAATGATAGGTTTCATCGAACTGGTAAATATCAAGATTTGACAAGCTGGTGTCCGGCATTACATTCTTCACGTTCACAAAACTTCGCTCGTCCTTGACCCATACGCCGGAGCGGAATTCCTTCAGTGAAACTTGCGCGTTCTGTGCTTTCAAACGCAATTGCTGCGCCATCCGCTCACTGGGTGGCGCAAGAAATTCGCCAAATACAAAACTCAACACCACCAGTGGCAAGGCAATTTTGAACAGCGCGCCGACCATCTGCATAAGCGATGCGCCGGAGCATCGAAACACCGTCAGTTCCGAGCTGGCTGCCATTTGCACCAGTGCAATAATAGTGCCTATCAGTACTGCCAGCGGAAACAGTTCATAGATGTGACCGGGAATCGTCAGAGTGACGAATAGCAATACATAGCCCAGGTGATACTGTCCCTGCCCCATCGCATTTAATTCATGAATCAAATCGAGCAAAGCAAACAACATGAGCAGCGCCAGAAACACGATTCCGATACTGAGATAAATTTCACGGCCTAAATAGCGCGTCAACAAATTCATCGCTGCTGCTCCTGTTTAGATCGACGCGGCTCTTTCACCCGGTGCAGCGAGAACAAAGTCATGCGGTAATAAAACATCAGCGAAGTAATCGTTAGCATCACCGCATGAATGCCCCACAGCCCGATGCCGGGCGACAACTTGCCTTGACCCACCCAGGCGTTGGTGACGCTGATCATATTGTTATAAAGCATATATAGCACGATCGCCAGAATCAGATTCAGCGAACGGCCCGCGCGCGGGTTGACGTAACCCAGAGGAATCGCCAACAGCGCAAGCAGCAACGCGCTGATCGGCAATCCGAATCGCCATTCCAGCTCGGAGAGATTCCACGTAGTGGGCTTGCGCCATAACTCCGGCGTGGACATGGTGCGCACTTGCGGTTCAGCCAGCTTGATAGGCGATGCCTCAATGCGCATCGCATAACGTTCAAATTCCACAATGCGGTAATCGCGATGGCCCGGCGTGCCTTCATAGCGCGTGCCATTCAGCAATACCAGAAAATGATCTCCATTCGACATCGTTTCCTGCAAACCTTGGCGTGCCACGATCGTGCCGAATTTTCCATTCTGTTCGGATCGCACAAAAATATTTCCCACCCGGTTGGATCCCACATCGACGTTGTCAACAAAATATACCCGGTCAGCCTGTTTGGATTCGCGGAACATGCCCGGCGTCGCAGACATGACATCGCCCCGGCTTTCCAGCTTGCTCTTGAAATCCTCGGCCTGGCGCAGCGCCCACGGCGACAGCACCAGACTGAGCAGCGCAATCAAACCTACCACGGGCAATGCATACCATAAGACCGGGCGTATAAAGCGCGTCAACCCGATGCCGGAACAAAACCACACCACCATTTCGCTGTCGCGATAGCTGCGCGACAGCGTAAGCAGAATGGAAATAAACAAGCTGATGGAAAGTATCACTGGCAGATAATTCATCGCGCTGAAACCCAGCAGCGCCAGCACCCCATCCACTGCAATCACGCCGCTGACTGCGTCGCCCAGAAACCGGATCAGCTGGCTGACAACTACAATGCTGATCAACACCGCAAATATCAGCAATCCATTACTGGCAAACTCCATTACCAAAGTGCGATGGAAAATTCCTCTGCGCAATGGCTTTGACTTTGTATGGGAAGTTTGCGGATAATCGGACATCTGGGTATCAGTGACGGGGCATCGGTTTTTCAATTAAGGAGCAACACGTGGAATTTAGCATAAAACAAAGCAGTCCGGAAACGCAGCGCGGTGATTGCGTGGTGGTTGGCGTATATGAAGGCGGCAAACTCTCAACCTCAGCCCAGTTGCTGGATAAGGCTGCCGCCCATCATTTAAGCGATCTCATCGCGCGCGGCGATATGAATGGCAAGGCCGGCAGCACGCTGATGCTGCATCACGTTGCCAACATGGTTGCACAACGCGTGTTACTGGTGGGTCTGGGAAAAGCCAATGAATTTGCGGCTAAACAACTCATTGATGTGTTGCGCGCCAGTTTTGGCGTGCTGCAAAAAACTGCCTGCAAAGACGCAGCGCTCTATTTCACTGACCTGCCTGTCAAGGGTCGCGATGAGGCATGGAAAATCATGCAGACCGTGCTGATTGCTGCCGAATCCGGCTACCGCTGTGACCAGCTCAAAAGCAAACCCGCCGATCCATCGAAGCTGAAAAAAATTCTGCTGGGCTGCGCGGGAAAACCCGGCAGCGCCGCGCAAACCGCGCTTGCCCAAGCCACCGCTATCGCGCACGGCATGACATTGACCAAGGATTTAGGTAATTTGCCCGGCAACATCTGCACCCCGACTTATCTGGCCGATCATGCCGTCGCGCTGGGCAAAGCGCACAAACTCAAAGTCACTGTCCTCGAAGAAAAAGACATGCAGAAACTGGGCATGTACTCATTACTCTCTGTCACGCGCGGCAGTCGTCAGCCCGCCAAGCTGATCACGCTGGAATATCACGGCGCGGATAAAAAGCAAAAACCTGTGGTGCTGGTGGGCAAGGGCATTACGTTCGACAGCGGCGGCATTTCGCTCAAGCCCGGCGCGGATATGGACGAAATGAAATACGACATGTGCGGCGCCGCCAGCGTGCTCGGCACCCTGCAGGCGATCGCCGAAATGGGACTGAAGCTGAATGTGGTGGGCGTAATCCCCAGTTGCGAAAACATGCCGGACGGCGCCGCCAGCAAACCCGGCGACATCGTCAAGAGCATGTCCGGCCAGACCATCGAAATCCTCAACACCGATGCGGAAGGCCGCTTGATTCTGTGCGATGCGCTGACCTATGCCGCACGTTTCGAACCGGACACTGTGGTGGACATCGCCACGCTTACCGGCGCATGCGTGATTGCGCTCGGCCACGTCGCCAGCGGACTGTTCAGCAACCAGGACAAGCTCGCCAAAGAATTGCTGGACGCCGGCGATTACGCGCATGACCGCGCCTGGCACCTGCCGCTGTGGGACGATTATCAGCAGCAACTCGACAGCAACTTCGCCGACATGCAGAACATCGGCGGGCGCGCCGGTGGCAGCATCACGGCTGCGTGTTTCC
>JBDTPU010000013.1:0-6036 GCA_039932535.1 Gallionella sp.
CGCTCTTGGAGCTGGATTCAAACAACCAACTGCTCTATACACGTGGTAGTTGCGAATTTTATGAGACATATACGGGTATGTATATTCCAAAAGCTTTACACCTTCGACTTGCCGTTCATGAGTCTAGTGCTGAACAATTGGCTGGAGAAGTATTAGCGTTGACCAAGTTGAACTGGAATAGCTCTCAGATTGATGGAAGCTTGCCCATCACATTGCGTGCAGCAAGACGTGTTGGTGATGTTCTGAAATACCTGTCTGAGCAAGAAGAGCCTAGGTCTCATTATCGCTATTACATGTGATGAGGCTAGCAATGGACTTCCGCATCGCCGTCACCTTCACAGACAGCCTCGCCAAACTCACTGGCGATGAACAGAAAGCCGTCAAAACCACGGCCTTCGATCTGCAAATGAACCCGGCCAATCCGGGCTTGCAGTTCCACAAACTCGACAAGGCTCGCGATAAAAACTTCTGGTCGGTGCGGGTGGGAAGCGACATTCGGTTGATCGTGCACAAGACGGCTGGCAGCCTGTTGCTGTGTTATGTGGATCACCATGACAAGGCTTATGACTGGGCTGAGCGCCGCAAGCTGGAGACTCATCCGCAAACGGGTGCTGCACAGTTGGTGGAGATACGCGAGACGGTGCAGGAAGTTTTTGTTCCCAAGTATGTCGAGGTGGTGCAATACGCTGCGCCGAAGCCTCCCTTGTTTGCACATGTCGCCGCAGAAATGCTTCTGAGTTATGGCGTGCCGGAAGAGTGGTTGTCTGATGTGCAGCAGGCTGATGAAGACAGTCTTCTTGATCTGGCTGGACATCTTCCGGCTGAGGCAGCAGAGGCTTTGTTGGAGCTGGCCACTGGCGGCAAGCCACAGGTAGTGCCACCCATTGCAGCAGGCGCTGATCCATTTGCACATCCCGATGCACAGCGCCGCTTCCGCGTGATGAATGATGTTGAGGAATTGGAACGCGCGCTGGATTTTCCGTGGGAAAAGTGGACGATCTTTCTTCACCCTGCGCAGCGGCAGTGGGTCGAGCGCGATTACACCGGCCCGGCGCGAGTCTCCGGTTCGGCGGGTACAGGCAAGACCATTGTCGCGCTGCATCGCGCGGTGTTTCTGGCGCGACGACATCCTGAGTCGCGCGTATTGCTGACTACGTTCTCCGATACCTTGGCAAATGCGTTACGCACCAAGCTGCGGCGTTTGATCAGCAACGAGCCGCGTCTGGCGGAGCGGCTGGAAGTGCATTCCATGAATGCAATAGGCGAGCGGCTTTATGAGTTGCACTTTGGTCGTCCTAACGGTCATGGCAACATCGTCAGCTCAAATAATGCAACTTCCACGCACCATGACCGTTTCCCCCTCCCCAGCCCTCCCCCGATGGGAGAGGAAGATTTAGGCTCGCTTCGCGAGTTTCACGTTAATATCGCCAGCGCAGACAAGATCAGGCAATTACTTATTGAAGCAGCCAGCAAGGTGGATGGACAGAGATTCAGTTCGCATTTCCTGAAGACGGAGTGGGACGAAATTGTGGATGCCTGGCAGTTGGATAGCTGGGAGGCTTATCGCGATGTGAAGCGGCTGGGGCGAAAGACACGCCTGCCTGAGCAGCAGCGTGCGTTGCTCTGGGTTATCTTCGATGCAGTGCGAAGTGTATTGAAGTCGCAGGGGCTGATTACCCACGCAGGGATGTTCAGCCAGTTGGCCGCGCAAATTGCCGAACGCAAACATCCGCCTTTTGATTTCGCCGTGATGGACGAGGCGCAGGATGTCAGCATTGCGCAACTGCGTTTCCTCGCGGCGATGGGTGCTTGGCGTGCCGATGCTCTGTTTTTCGCGGGCGATCTCGGTCAGCGAATTTTTCAGCAGCCGTTTTCGTGGAAGTCGATTGGGGTGGATATTCGCGGACGTTCACGCACGCTGCACATCAACTACCGCACTTCTCACCAGATCAGGATGCAGGCCGACAGATTGCTGGGGCCGGAAGTATCCGATGTGGACGGCAACACGGAAGACCGGCGCGGCACGGTATCGGTGTTCAATGGCACGGCTCCGGCTATCAAGACATTCGGCAATCAAGAAGATGAAATCAATGCGGTCGGCGACTGGCTACGTGATCGAAGCAGCGAGGGAATCTCCCCACACGAAATCGGTTTGTTCGTCCGTTCGGACGCGGAACTGGATCGCGCCCGTGCTGCGGTCGGCAAGGCCGGGCTGCCGTTCAAGGTGCTCGACGAACATGTTGAAACAACCAGCGGTTATGTATCTCTCAGCACCATGCATCTGGCGAAAGGACTTGAATTTCGTGCGGTAGTTGTGATGGCGTGCGACGATGAGATTATTCCCTCTCAGGAGCGCATCGAAGCGGTGGCTGATAGTGGTGATCTGGAAGAGGTCTACAACACCGAGCGCCATTTGCTCTATGTCGCATGCACTCGCGCTAGAGATTATTTGCTGGTAACCAGTGTTGAGCCTGCTTCTGAATTTCTGGCGGATTTGGTTGTTGATGTTGGCTAAATTTACTTCGGCGATGATTGAAGGGCTGCAATGGGCACGAAGCGCGAATTCAATATTTTGAAAGCGGCCATTGCCGAGTATCCGGTATCGATAGGTAATGAGTGGCGGCAATGGCCGATTAAGCGCCTATAGAGACGTGCCGTACTCTCAACCGAACTGCTTGCTTACGATTCCATGTTGGGTGCCACAATTTACTGGAATATACCGCCATTGATATTTTTGCGCTAAGGCGCGATAGCGAACCGATTTACATATCCTGTTTTGATATGTTCTTTAGTGCTATAGTTTTCGCACGAATTTTTTACATTGAATCTGGAGGAATAAACGATGCGTACCCTATGGATATTTTTACTGGCGACACTATTGAGCGGCTGTGGCTATAACACTTTTCAAACCGGCGATGAACAAATCAAAGCGAGTTGGGCTGAAGTGTTGAATCAATATCAACGACGGAGCGATCTGATTCCGAATCTGGTGAACACCGTCAAAGGCTATGCCGCGCAGGAACAGACCGTGCTGCTGGGTGTCACCGAGGCGCGCGCCAGGGTCGGCAGCATTCAGGCTACGCCCGAGCTGATCAACGATCCGGAAGCATTTGCCAAATTCCAGGCTGCGCAGGGCCAGTTGACTTCCGCGTTGAGCCGCTTGCTGGTGGTATCGGAAAATTATCCGCAATTGAAATCCGATCAGAATTTCCGCGATTTGCAGGCGCAACTCGAAGGCACTGAAAATCGTATAACGGTCGCGCGCAATCGCTACATTCAGTCAGTGCAGTCATACAACGTGGCGATACGTTCTTTTCCGACCAACCTGACGGCAATGATGTTCGGCTACAAGGTGAAGCCATCGTTCACGGTGGAAAATGAAAAGGAAATTTCTCGGCCGCCGACGGTAGATTTTGCTGCGCCCAAGGTGGCTCCGCCCGGCGTTCCCGCACCGGCGAAATAAATGAAAATTTTTGCGCAGGTCATTTTGCTTGCGCTGCTGCTGAGCGGGGCAGCGCAAGCCGAGGTTGCGCTGCCACCGCTCACGCAACGCGTCACCGATCTCACCGGGACGCTTGATGCACAGCAAATCCAGACACTCGAATCCCGTCTCGCCGGGTTTGAAGCCAACAAGGGCGCGCAGCTGGCAGTGCTGATCGTGCCGACCACGCAACCGGAATCCATCGAGCAGTTCGGTATTCGTGTGGTGCAGGCGTGGAAGCTAGGCCGCAAGAGCGTGGATGATGGCGTACTGCTGCTGGTGGCCAAAGACGACCACGCGTTGCGCATCGAAGTGGGTTATGGGCTGGAAGGCGTGCTTAACGATGCGACTGCAAATCGGATCATTGACGAGGTCATCGTGCCGCGTTTCAAAGGCGGCGAATTTTATTCCGGCATCGAGGCTGGCACCGCGGCGATCATGAAGATTGTCGATGGCGAACCCTTGCCCGCGCCGACACGGCGTGCTGCCGCCAGCGGAAAATATAATATTGAATCCCTGCTGTTCATTGGTTTTGGCCTGGTAGTGGTCGTGGGCGGAATGTTGCGCGCGCTGCTTGGGCGTTTTCCTGCTGCGTTGCTGATGGGCGGCGGGTTGGGCGTGTTGGCCTGGCTGGTAGTTGGGCCGCTGTTGATTGCGCTGCTGGTCGGAGTAATGGCGTTTATATTCGTGCTGCTGGGCGGGGGACGGGGCTTTGGCGGCGGTATGTTGGGCGGCGGTTCCGGCGGCTTCGGCGGTGGCGGGGGTTTCAGCGGCGGTGGCGGCGGGTTTGGGGGCGGTGGTGCGTCGGGACGATGGTAATAAACGAGAGGCACTCATGGATTTGACAAGGGTTATGCGACACCTTTCGATTGGCCGTGCGGCAGTGCGGCGCGTGTTTTCATTGCATGCACTGGATGCAATCGAAAATGCAATCCGCGAAACCGAACTGCGCCATGCCGGACAGATCCGCTTTGCGGTCGAAGCTTCATTGGATTTACGGCCGCTGCTGGGGTGTGTGACGGCGCAGCAGCGAGCCATTGAGGTATTTGCAAAATTGCGCGTCTGGGATACCGAACACAACAACGGCGTGCTGATTTATTTATTGCTCGCGGATCGCGATGTTGAAATCGTTGCCGATCGTGGCATTCATGTCAAACTTGGCCAAGACGTGTGGGAAGCGATTTGCCGCGAGATGGAGGCGATGTTCCGCGAAGGACATTTTGAAGCGGGCGTGCTCGCCGGTATACATGCCGTGGGCGATCATCTGTCGCGCCACTTTCCGGCAGGCAATGGCAAATCCAATGAAATGCCGGATAGCCCGGTGGTATTGTAAAGCAGCTGGTATTGTAAACCAGCCGAGCCGCATCAGCGCTTTCCTGGCACACGCCTTCCTAGCACACAATGCGCGCCAGTACAGCGCGCATGCTGACACGCTCAG
The DNA here is from genome assembly GCA_039932535.1 of Gallionella sp. Taxonomy (GTDB): domain Bacteria; phylum Pseudomonadota; class Gammaproteobacteria; order Burkholderiales; family Gallionellaceae; genus Gallionella. The sequence continues at coordinate 4,920 of JBDTPU010000013.1, forward strand.
GAATGTCATGATCGAAGTACATGATTTTTTCGCGCACGACAGGATTTTCAAAAAGTATGGGTCCATTATCCGACAGGGAAATCTGGTTGTCGTCCGCAGGCGACTGATTGAAGTTGCCCAGATTGAAGATGAGGGGTTCGGCGATTTTTATGGGTGTCATGGAAGTCTCCTTTATATTAATTGCGTGGGTATATTAATTGCGCGGGTAATTCAAATCCGAGCCAAGCCTTAGTGGCAATCGCAAATTCTCCGTGGTGGTTGCGGTCATTGGCGAGTAGGCAAAAGCCCAGTTCAAAAAAATCATGAAAAAATTCCCTTAACAATATTCCGTGGAGTCGCTTCCGCAGCAATCTTCCGGGGTCTGATCATCAGACCCCGAGACAAAATAAATGCTTGAGTCATTGAACTCAGATTAATAACGCGATGGGTTCGATCCGGGTGAAACGCGGCCAGTGAAGAGCCGCGCCATTGCGATCTATTTATTTCAGGTTAAGCAAGAATGCTGAACCCCCTTTTTCCCATTTACACAATTTTTACAAAGTTTGATCCGCTGTTCGACGATGCTTGAGAAGGCGATGTTCCTGGCGGATGCCTTTCTGTGCAAAGCCGGAATCAGCTGTCGCACGCACGGACGCTGATTTCAAGTGTTGCTGCTTCATGTCCTCGGAATGACTGTCGTGCTCAGCCATAAGCTCCGCTTTGCGATCCGTGAGTTTCATTCCCAGCTCCATCATATCCATCTTGCTGGCCTTCGCTTTTGGGAACATTTCGTTCTGCTCCTCCTGGACGTGGTGCTGCACATATTCGGACATCACTTTCATTTTGGCATCGAACATCTCGTTATCCGGTTCGGCATCCTCCACTTGTGCGATGAGTCCTTTCAAGGTGGCGTGCTCTACCGTTGCTTCCGGAACCAGTTTCTTGTCTTTTAGCGCCTGTTTAACAGCGGGGTAAAATATTTCCTCTTCGATTTGTGCATGTACGGATAGCTCGGTACAAATCTGCGCGACAATTTCCTTTTTATGGGTAATTGAGCGCGCTCTCGGCCGCTTTCACTTGGAAGAGTCCGCTGCCGAGCCACGCCGCCAGTAACAAGAGCACCACAGTGACCACGAAC
>JBDTPU010000014.1:0-3447 GCA_039932535.1 Gallionella sp.
CGTAGTTTGGGCGAATGCCTGGCACTGCAACTCAAGGCCTTGCCGGAAGATACACCGCAACGCGATTTGGCGATCCGTTTGGTGAGCGATCATCTGAACGTGCTTGCCGCGCATGATTTTGCCAAAATCAAAAAGCTACTGCGCTGTTCGGAAGATGAATTGCGGATCGCGCAGCATTTGATTGTGGGTTTGAACCCGAAACCCGGCGCGGAGTTTGACCAAAGTGTCGCAGATTATGTGGTGCCCGACGTAGTCGTAGAGAAATACAAAAATAAATGGCGGGCGCGGCTCAATGCGGAAGCCATGCCCAAGTTGCGCGTGAACCAGATATACGCCAACATCCTGCAACAGTTCGATGGCAAAAACACCTCGCAACTCACCACGCAACTGCAGGAGGCAAAATGGCTGATCAAAAACTTGCAGCAGCGTTTTGAAACCATCCTGCGGGTCGCGCAAGCGATCGTCGAGCGGCAAGGCAATTTTTTTGAACATGGCGAAATCGGTATGCGCCCGCTGGTGCTGCGTGAAATCGCCGACGAACTGGAGTTGCACGAATCCACCGTATCGCGCAGCACCACCCAAAAATTCATGCTGACCCCGTGTGGCATTTATGAATTCAAACATTTCTTTGGCAGCGGTCTGGCTACGGAAAGTGGCGGCACCTGTTCTTCCACCGCGATACGCGAGTTGATCAAACAACTGGTCAGCGCCGAGGACGGACACAAACCGCTGACCGACAGCCGTATGGCAGAAATCCTGGCACAGCAGGGCATCGTCGTTGCCCGGCGTACCATAGCAAAGTACCGGGAAGCATTACGCATACTCCCGGTGAATCTCCGTAAATCACTCTAAAAAGGAGCACACCATGAACCTTCATCTAACCGGCCGCCATCTGGAAATCACCCCCGCCATCCGCGACTATGCAACCGGAAAATTCAACAAACTCGAACGCCACTTCGACCATGTGATCGACGTGAACATTATTCTTTCCGTGGAGAAATTGAAACAGAAAGCGGAAGCTACCGTGCATATCAGCGGTAAAGATGTTTTCGTGGAATGCGATGATGAAAATCTTTACGCTGCAATTGATGCACTGGTGGACAAACTGGATCGCCAGGTAATAAAGCATAAGGAAAAGCTGTCGGCGCGGCGTCATGATGATACCGGCAAGCATGTGACCGCAGAGTAATTAACTTTATACACTTCCTGATAATGAAACTGTTCGGCAACATCCTGACCCCCGGCAATATCCTGCTGGATACTGAGTCTACCAGTAAAAAACGCGTGTTCGAGCGCGTAGGTCTGTTGTTTGAAAATAACCAGCAAATCGCGCGCAGTCAGGTATTCGATAGCCTGTTCGCGCGCGAGCGGCTCGGCTCGACCGGCCTCGGACAAGGCGTAGCAATTCCACATGGCCGTATTGCCAAGCTGCGCGATGCGACGGCCGCATTTGTAAAAACCACTCATCCCATTCCCTTTGATTCTCCAGATGTCCAACCGGTAAACCTGATTTTTGTATTGCTGGTACCGGAGCGCGCCACCGATCTGCATTTGCAAATCCTCAGCGAACTGGCGCAAATGTTCAGCGACACATCTTTCCGCAATCGCCTGCTCGCCTGCGAAGACAGCGCCAGCATTTATCAATTATTTAGCGACTGGGGTAGCCCCCTATGAGCCAGGTTAATGTCCGGCAATTATTCGAAGACAAGCAGGAGCGTTTGCAACTCAGCCGTGTTGCCGGAGCGGATGGCACCGATCGCATTATCGACAGTGATGAGGTTGATACTTCCAACAAGGGACTCATCGGGCATCTCAATCTGGTTCACCCGAACTGGGTGCAGGTACTGAGTGAGACTGAGCTGGATTATTTGCGCAAGTTGAGCGCAGCGGAGCGTGACAGCGCATTTCGCCAACTCGAACAAAATGGCACGACCTGTTTGATCGTCGCCGGCACCACCGACATCCCGCCGGAACTGATTAATTTTGCCAACCAGTCGCACATTCCACTGTTTGCTTCCCCAAAAACCAGCGTGCATCTGATGTGGCTGATCCGCCACTATCTCGCCAAAGAACTGGCCGAATTCACTACGCGCCACGGCGTATTTCTGGATGTGCTGGGCGTCGGCGTAATGGTTACCGGCGAAAGCGCGGTCGGCAAAAGTGAACTCGGGCTGGAGCTCATCACGCGCGGCAACGGCTTGGTTGCAGATGATATCGTCGAACTGCATCGCATTGCACCGGATACGCTGGAAGGCCGCTGCCCGGAATTGTTGCGCGATTTTCTCGAAGTGCGCGGGCTGGGCGTGCTGAATATTCGTACCATGTTCGGTGAAACCGCAGTGCGGCGCAAAAAAAGTCTGAAGCTCATCGTACATTTGCATCGCCCACCCGGCGGCGATCTGTCACAAATGGAACGTTTGCCGCTGAATGCCACGCATCAGGACATCCTTGGCGTCAGCATCAGCACGGTAAATATTCCGGTGGTCGCCGGACGCAATCTTGCGGTATTGGTGGAAGCGGCCGCGCGCAATTTTGTGCTGCAGCAGCGCGGTATAGACAGCATGCAGGAATTTATCTCGCGCCACGACCAGCTGCTTCTGGAAGAATAACAGGAACTCACGGTGCAGCTATTTTTGATCAGCGGCTTATCCGGCTCGGGCAAAAGCGTCGCACTCAAAGTGCTGGAAGACAGCGGTTATTACTGCGTGGATAATTTACCTGCCGATCTGCTGGCCGCATTGGTGGAACACTTGCAGCGCATTGGTTATCGAAACATCGCGGTGAGCATAGACGTGCGCAGTGCCAACAGCGTGCAACGCCTGCCGCCATTGTTAGAGCAGATCAAACAGCAAGGCGTGGACGTGCATATATTGTTTCTGGATGCGCAGACCGACACGCTGGTCAAACGCTTTTCCGAAACACGCCGCATGCATCCACTCAGCGATACCACGCTTTTGATAAATGACAAGACCGCCCGCACCTTGCCGGAATGCGTCAGTCTTGAACGTGAATTGCTCGCCGAGATCAGCGACATTGGCCATCACATTGACACTACCGAGCTCAATGCCAATGCGTTGCGCGCATGGATCAAACAATTCATCAAACTGGATCGCGCACGACTGACATTGTTGTTCCAGTCATTCGGTTATAAGCACGGCATTCCACTGGACGCAGACCTGGTATTCGATGTGCGCTGTCTGCCCAACCCGCACTACAACCCGGTACTGCAACCGCTCACCGGGCGCGATGCAGCTGTGATTGAATTCCTGGAAAAAAATTCCGGCGTACAGGATATGTTCAACGACATCAGCAATTTTGTCGAACGCTGGCTGCCGAGTTTCGTCGCCGACAATCGCAGCTACCTGACTGTCGCCATCGGTTGCACCGGCGGACAACACCGCTCGGTCTACCTCGCCGAAAAACTCGCGCGTCATTTCGAACATCAGC
>JBDTPU010000015.1:0-8230 GCA_039932535.1 Gallionella sp.
TTGTCCAAGGGTTATCAGCAGCGCGTCGGCATCGCGCAAGCCATCATCCATAGCCCCGCCGTGATCGTGCTGGACGAACCCACCGTCGGCCTCGACCCCACGCAAATTCGCGGCATACGCAGCCTGATCCGTGAGCTGGGCGATACGCACAGCGTCATCCTCTCCACGCATTTGCTCAGCGAGGTGGAGAGCGTGTGTAACCGCGTGGAAATCATGCAGCACGGTAAGCTGATCTATGGTGACACCAGTGCGCGCATGCAGCAACACGGCAGCGTAGCCGGCTTCATCATCGGCCTGCGCAATCCGCCGCCGCTGGATGTGCTCGAAGGTATTCCCGGCATCGGCCATGTTGAGCAACTTTCTGCTACGCAGTTTCGCGTGTTGGATACGCCGGGGAATAATTCAAAAGTCTTGCTACTCACCCAGGCAGAACAACAAGGCTGGCAACTGGAACAACTCACGCCGCTGCAAGCCACGCTGGAAGAGGTGTTCGTCAACATCACCAACTCTGAAAACATGAACGATCCGCAAGACATTAAAAGCTCCGTTCGTGCTGAGCCTGTCGAAGCACATTCATCAAACCCTTCGACAAGCTCAGGGCGAACGGGAGAGGCTCCATGATCCGCCTGCTTGCCATGCGCGAATTGCGCAGCCTGTTTGCGATGCCGTCCAGCTGGTTTATCCTGGCGGTGCTGCAATTTATTTTCGCGTGGTTTTTTCTGGCACGGCTGGAAGCATTCCTGGAAATACAACCGCAACTTGCCCAACTCGCCAATCCGCCCGGCGTGACGAGCACCGTGGCTGCGCCGATATTCAACACGGTCGCGCTGCTGTTGATGATGTTGGTGCCAATGTTCACCATGCGCCTGATCGCCGAAGAGCGCCGCAACCAGACGTTCACGCTGTTGCTCTCATCACCGCTGTCCGGCTTGCACATCGTGCTGGGCAAATTTCTGGGCTTGCTGATTTTTCTGGTGGTGCTGATGACCGGCGTGCCGCTGATGCTCTACACGCTGGCGCTGGGCACCGCGCTGGATCACGGCCTGCTGCTGAGCAATATGCTGGGCCTGTTGCTGCTTACCGCCAGTTATATTGCGCTGGGCCTGTATATTTCCGCACTTACCACGCAACCCATCATCGCTGCCATCGGCGCGTTTGCGGTGCTGATCGGTCTATGGCTGGCCGACATCGGTGCAGCGGCGGAAAATTCGCCGTGGCATTCCCTCTCGCCGTTCAATCATTTTCAGAATTTCAACAATGGTTTGCTGGATAGCCGCGATGCGGCATTCTTCGTTTTGTTCACCGCATTCTTTTTGCTGCTGGCTATCAAGCGCTTGCACAATAATCGCATCTACGGATGAGCCATGGCGCATAAATTTTCTTTTCATCCCATCCTGCGCAATTTGTTGTTCGTGCTGCTGCTGTTGGTCGCTGTGTCCGGCCTGGGCTATCTTGCGGTGCATTATCAAATTCAGCGCGATGTCACTTATAACGCCAGCAACAGCCTGGATCCCGGAAGTGTAGAAGTGCTCGCGCAACTGAGCGGCCCAGTCACTTTCACCGTGTATGCGACCGAACAGGATGCGCGCCTGGGCGACTTGCGCAAGATCATTCGTGATTTTCTGTCGCTCTATCAACGCTACAAGCCTGACATGCAACTGGTATTCATTGACCCCGAAAAAGAACCAGAAAAAGCCCGCGCGGCGCAAATCCGTTTCAACGGCGAAATGGTGATCGAATACGCCGGGCGCAGCGAACATCTCACCAAGATCAACGAACAAATTGTCACCAGTACCTTGCTGCGTCTGGCACACACCCGTGATCAAACTGTGATGTATCTTGACGGGCACGGCGAACGCAAACTGGACGGCATCGCCAACTTTGATCTCGGTTCGCTGTTCGGTGCAAAGCTCAAACAGAACGGTTTTCAACTCGGCAGTCTTAATCTCGCGCTGGCGCAGGAAGTGCCGAACAATGTCAGCGTATTGGTGATTACCCAGCCGCAACTCGACCTGATGCCCGGCGAAGTGGACAAGCTGCTGCGCTATGTTGATCGCGGCGGCAATCTGCTCTGGCTGGTGGATGCCGAACCGTTGCACGGACTGGAGCGTCTCGCCGAGAAACTCGACCTGCTGCTGCCGCCCGGCATTGTGATTGATCCCGCTGCCGCTGAGATGAAGGCGCCCGCCACCTGGTCGCTGGGTGCCACTTATCCGCCCCACGCCATCACGCACGATTTTAATTTGACCACTGCTTTTCCTTCCGCGCGGCCGCTGCTGTGGAATGAAAACACCGACTGGCAACACACTGTATTAGTGGAAGCTGCCGCGCGCGGCTGGGTGAGCCGCAAGGCGCCAAAAAAAGACCTGCCAGTTTTCGATAAATTGCACGACACCCCCGGCCCCGTTGTCATTGCGATGGCATTGCAACGCAACATCAATAGCAGAGAGCAGCGCATCGTGGTGGTCGGCAATGGCGCGTTCCTGTCCAACAGTTTCGCCGGTAACGGCGGCAATGTTGATCTGGGTATGAATATGGTGAACTGGCTGGCCGGCGAGGAGCATCTCATCACTCAGCAGCTGCGACCCGCAAAAGACAGCAAGCTGGAATTAAGTGCCACGCAGCTCAGATTTATCAGCATTGGATTTTTACTTGGACTACCGCTGCTGCTCGCGGGTGTGGGCGGGCTGATCTGGTGGAAACGCCGCCGTGCCTGAATAGAAAAGCCGTCCACGAAAAACACAAAAAACACGAAATAAAACCGCTCCAGATTAATGAATGTGCGCTTCCTGAAATATTTTTTGTTCGTGGCTTTCGTGTTTTTCGTGGACAAATTGTCTTTACATAAATCAATTTCCAAGCCATGCCTGAACTCCCCGAAGTAGTAACGACAGAATATAACTATCAATATGTTACGATGTTTTTTTGAAAAAATATAAAAAATGTAACCATTATGTAACCCAGCTTTCAAAATACAGACAATAAAACTATACCCGCCTTTTCACTCGCGGTGGCGTATGGTGTTGGCGCCACCGCCGTATTGACCCAAGGTGCTGATTTTGATGGATCAACCTTCAAGCTGCGCAATCCCGCCCCGGTCAGGCCTTTGTAGCGTATTGGGCAGGGTTAGCGATTTCCCTCAGGCTGGCTCAATTAGGCGTCGGCAGCAGCTACTAATGCTTCGCTCCACACCGATGCATACCGCGCCAAGCACGCCAACCAAGTTCTCCATACCATCCGCAAGTATTTGGCTTGGTCGTCGTTAGGTTAGTCAGTGTCGAGCATTACGAGCGCTGTGGTGCGTGCAGAGCTACTGGCTTGCTTAAATTGGCAGGTATTAGCCTGAATGAAATCCTTTGACGATCATTCCGCGACTTAAGGTTGCCGGTAACAAAGCTTGGCACCGGGTCCGCTTGTTGGCCTAAACAGCCGCTTGGAGCTAGACCTTGAACGTCTGGTTCTGAATAATAAGCTACCGCACTTCGTTGAAAATATCTGATGCAATTATTTCTTAGCAGCAGTTAAAGCTCAAACGACGCGCCATTTTCGCGCAGCCATGACTTTCTTTCTGCATAGTCCGGCATTACCTTGTCCACTTCGTTCCAGAATGCAGCGGTATGGTCGCGATGGCGCAGATGACAAAGCTCATGCACGACAATGTAGTCGATTACCTTGGGCGAGGCCATCATGCATTTCCAGTGAAAACTCAAACGACCATCTGATGCACAGCTTGCCCAACGATAACCAATTTCTTTGACTTCAATTGCCGATGGCTCAACTCCCACTTTGGGTGCGAAATAGTCCACACGTTTCTTGAAACGCTCCAGCCCCTTCTCGGCGTAAAATTTTTCAAATACAAGCTTGGCTGCTTCTTCCCTACCGCGCTCGACAATTTTTCGCAGCAAACAGAAGCGACCTTCTTTAAGTTTTACAGGTTCATCCTGCTCTTGCACCAAATGCAATCGATACGATGAACCAAGATAAAGAAAACCCTCACCGTTAACCCACTCACGAACCACTCTTGTCGCATTCAGGTCGCGCCACTCGGCTAGGTTGCGGTATATCCATAGCCGTCTACTTTCAACAACAGCATCGGCCTGATCTTCGGTTAGGTGATCCGGCGCACGAACAGAAATAAGCCCATTGCGTTCGATGATGATGTCGGCAGTCCTGCGTTCGCCGCTGCGCAGCAATTGGTATTCAATATCTCTTACACGTCTAGCGGACACGGCCTCAACCCTTCAGTAATTCGTCGTGGCGGTTTTTCGCCAGCTTCATGATTTCCACAGCCAAGCGCTCGAAGCTGGATGACACCTCTGGAATATCTGCCATCAACAAAACCTTATTCAGTTCACCGCGCAGTCGCTTCTGTTCAGCAGGGTTGTTCCAAAAGTCAATAATCCCGATGGTCTCCTGCAACAGCTCTACGATATTCTTCATCAGTGACTTAATCTTAGCAGCTTGACCAACTGGTACACCTTCTTTGCCGAATGCAAGATCAACTACATGAGCATAAAAGGTGGTGGCCTCCTTATCCAATCCCTCAATGGGAACGGTACGCCCAGCGGCTGCTTCAGCCCTTAACTTCTCCAGTTCATCGGCAAGCAAATCCCACTGACCCTGATACTGGTCAATCAAGCGTTCCATCTTTTCAGACAGCGTTTTGTAGAACGCCGGATCTTCATCAAATTTAACGGTGCAGTGTTTGCGAATTGCATGCTCCATCTCGCTGGCCTTGGCCTCATCATTGCCGCCCGCGTGGCGATTGAGTTGGTCGAGAAAATCCTCCGCCAGCAATTCCACTGGCGGCACTTTGGGGTTGATACCCAGGCTGATCAGATGCTCATTAACCAAACGCCTCACCTTGTCGCCCGCATCACCCAAATCCAGACTCTCATCCTTGTAACGTTCCTTAGTCACGCTCAGGATGTAACCGAAGCGCTTGGCAGGCACACGATAAGGTTGTGCGGCTTCATGCGGCAGAATAATATCCATGCTCATCAGGAATTTCTTCAGGTACACCTCGAAATCCGCGCGCAGCCTTTCATCTTTTAACGCTGCCACGGCTGCATGCACTACAGCAGTGTCAGCCTCAATTCCCGCGAGCCGTCCCTGCACGAAATCTTCTACACCAGAAACTCCCGCAGCCTTAAAGAACTGCACCAGACGTTGATAGCGTTCATCCAACACTGGCAGCTCGGAAGTAATGTTCTTCAAACCATCCCCCAATTCCGCCTGCTCGTCGGTGGCGGCATAAAGGGTCAGCGCCTCGGTGAGGTGATTGGCCAGGCCGATATAGTCCACTACATACCCGCGCTTCTTACCTTTGCTTACCCGGTTCACGCGGGCGATGGCCTGCAACAAAGTGTGCTCGCGAATTTTTTTGTCGATATACATCACCTGCTCTATGGGTGCATCGAACCCGGTAATCAGCATGTCACACACAATCAGAAATGCGATGCCGGTCAGCTCCTTGTCATGATCTGCGCGGTCGAATGGCTTGCAGAAATTCTCCACCGCATTCCACGCCTTGGCCTGCTTGCGCGCCTGTGTGACGTAAGCTGCCTCATTGGTGCCATCAGACGAGATCACCACCACCGCCTTGAGAAAAGCGATTTGATCAATCAACTCCTGATCGGGTGCAGCCTTGAGCCGCTCCCGCTCAAGACGTTCGGCCAACGCCTCTACGATAGCGCTACGGTATCGCACAGCTGCAAGCTTCGAGTGACATACCACCTGCGCCTTGAAACCGTTAGGCAGAATGTTGTCGATATAGTGGCTGACTAGATCGCGCGCAATGGCGCCTATGCGCTGCTCCGCCTCCAGAATGTCGCCGGTAGCGCCATATTTTTTCTTGATCGCCAGCAACTCCGCCTCACTACGGTCGCGGAATAAATCTTCAAACTTGGTATCGAACTGGTGCTTCTCATTCAGAGCGGTGTCGGCGGTCTTGCCCTCATACAGAATTTGCAATGTTGCACCATCGTGCACTGCATCCATCAACCGATAAGTATCAATGTACACGCCGAAGCGCTGCTCGGTTCTCTTACCACCGTGACGTTCGGTAATCAGCGGTGTGCCGGTGAACGCAATGCGCGTGGCATTAGGGAAAGCCTCGAACAAATTATCTGCCAGGTCGGAACCTTGAGTACGATGCGCCTCGTCTATCATCAAGATGATGCGCTCCGACGCATTCACCACGCCGAAGGTATTGGCGGATGGCATGGCCAGATAAGTACCTAACGCCTCGGCCACATGCGGCGTCAGCGTTTCCTGACGCTCTTGGAATTTATGCACCATCACCATATTGATGTCAGAACTATCCGTAGCTAGATTGCGACGTAGCGACTGGGTGTTCTCGATCACAGTCACCTTGCCGCCGATGAGCGCGGCGGTATCGCCAAGCTGCTCTTCCAGATCAACGCGGTCATTCACCAGCAGAATCTTGAAATCGCTGAGGTCGCGCGAGGCGCGCAACATACGCGCAACAAACACCATGGTGAGCGACTTGCCCGAGCCTTGTGTGTGCCACACCACGCCGCTGCGTTCCATCGGCGTAGCGCCATTGCGCAAGCGCTCGATGATCTTGCCTGCCGCGCGAAACTGCTGGTAGCGTGCCACCACCTTGATGCGCTTGCCCGAATCGGTATCCATGAACACCGCACAAGTGCGCAAAATACGCAGCAGGTTCTGCTTGCCCAACATGCCCTGAATCAGTCGCTGTTGCGGGTTCTTCTGCGCAAGACCTTCATCGCTTTCCGGCCACAGCGTCTTCCACGCGTAGAAATGCTCCTCGCCCGAAGTCAGCGTACCGTAGTCCGCCTCTGCGCCGCTGCTGCGGATCAACAACAGATTGGTGTGAAATAAACGCGGCTCGCCCTCCTTCAGCCCTATTTCCTGCGTTGCCTCACGCGCATTGCGATAGCGCTGCAACTGCACAAAAGCCTCGTGCATCGGATTGGCGCAGGTTGGGCTGCCCAGCTTGCACTCCACCACCGCCAGCGGGATGCCGTTCACGAACAGCACGATGTCGGGAATGATGAACTGCTTCACGCAACCCGGCGTGTCTATACGGAACTGGTTGATCGCATGAAATTGGTTGTTGGCCTGATTGGCAAAATCAATCAGCTTAACCACCGGGTCTTGTTCACCAGTGACTTCATTGGTATCGACCTGCGTCTTGAACAGCAGCGCCTGAATCGCCTCGTTCGCCTCCAATAGCGTGCGGTTAGGCTGGCGCAGAATCTGATCGCGCAGTTCGTCCAGTTGGCGGTCTGTGAGCCACGTCCGCCCGCCGTCGGTGGTGTTGATGGCGCGCACTGCGCTGCGGAATACATCGGGCAGCAAGCATTCGCGAAAAGAATCGCGCAGGCTCTTGGATGGATCGGTAGGAATGACACCTGAGCCCTGATCGATCACCGTCCAACCCAACTCAGCAAGTTGATCGAGAAACGTTTTTTCGACGTGTAGGTATTCAGACATCCCTTCCCCTCACCTCTGCTTTAAGTACCTGCAATACGCTGAACTTCAGCGAATCGATGAAATAGTGCATATTTGATATACATGTCAGTACCAAGCCGCATTGTCCACACATCTTCCGAAAACTCTATGCAAAACATAACCAATTGATTGGCGGAAACTATTGCAGCAAGGGTTTTCTTGCTTTGCATAAGACATTGTCTAATCTTTATCTTCCGACCCCGTTTTATGCAATCGCCATTTGGCGCCTCGCGTGGCACCATCGGGGAACACAACGCGCTCGCGCCGCAATTCCTGCAGGAGATTGGTCACAAAGTGCCGCTTCTGTTTATCGTCCAGTGCATCAGATAGTTTGCCCATCAGAAGTTGATCGATGTCCTTCCGGGTTGCTTCCCCAAACTTCTGGAGGTAGGCGACGACCATGTCCATATAGTGTGTTTTGTCGAAAGCCCGATTCTTGATATAGGCCGCTTTGTCACCCGTCGCTGCCGCCACCTTGCCCGATACATATAAATTAGGGCGACGCCCTTCAATCAAATGTTGATCCTTGAGCCGTTTGAACTCTTCATCGCTGATAGGACGCCGCTTTTGCACCTTGTCCAAGGTAATAACGTCCATCAAATCTAGCTCACCGTGTGCCATGAGCAACTGGGTGTAGTTCTCGTCCAGAATATGCCCGATCAAACGCACACTCACCTGATTCGCTTTGCTTAAATCAAAATCCGGCATCGGGAAATTGCGCTGGCGCTGC
>JBDTPU010000016.1:0-2377 GCA_039932535.1 Gallionella sp.
GCATCAAGCCGCATGATTTGTGCTTGGTGCCGGAGCGTCGCGAAGAGCTGACCACTGAAGGCGGCCTGGACGTGATGCGCTATTTCGATGTCATTAAGGTAGCCTGCGCACGCTGTGCCGAAGCGGGTATCCGCGTGTCGTTGTTTATCGATCCGGACAAAAAGCAGATTGATGCGGCGTTGAAGAGCGGCGCGCCGGTAGTGGAATTACATACCGGAAAATATGCGGATGCGGACAGCGTGCCGACGCGCCTCAATGAGCTGGAGCGCATCCGCAACGCGACTGAACATGCCCATGCAAAAGGGTTGCAGGTGAATGCCGGGCACGGACTGAATTACCACAACGTGCAGCCCATCGTTGCGATTCCGAATCTGATCGAACTCAATATCGGCCATGCCATTATCGCCGAGTCATTGTTCATCGGACTGGATGCGGCGGTAAGGAAAATGAAAATATTGTTGGCGGGACAGCAGTGATTTTTGGCATCGGCACGGATATTGTGGAATACGCGCGCATCGAAAAAATGTTTGCGCATTATGGAAATCGCTTCGCCGAACGAATATTGAGCGAACGCGAATTGGTGGAATTCATGCCTCATGCCCATGCGGCGCGTTTCCTGGCCAAGCGCTTCGCGGCCAAGGAGGCGTTCGCCAAAGCGGTCGGCTGCGGATTGCGTGAACCGGTCAGCCTGGGGCGTATCAGCATTACGCACGATGGTCTCGGTAAACCGCTGCTGCTATTCGATGCAACCCTGCATAGCCATCTTGCACAAATCGGAGTCAACGGCCACCATCTTTCCATCAGCGACGAACGCAACATGATCGTCGCGTTCGTGGTGCTGGAAACCAATTGAGCCATCGTCACTTGACTGCTTATCCATTTAACAATCGCCTGGAGAAATTATGAGCTTGGGCCCGGTAATGCTGGATGTGCTCGGCACGCAACTGACTGCCGAAGATGAAATCCGGCTGTCTCATCCGCTGGTCGGCGGTGTGATTTTGTTTGCGCGCAATTACGAATCCCCCGGTCAGTTGAGTGAACTCACTGCGGCGATCCATGCGCTGCACACGCCGCCATTACTCATCGCGGTGGATCATGAGGGCGGGCGCGTGCAGCGCTTCCGCGAGGGCTTCGCAAAAATTCCCGCGATGCGCGAACTCGGCAAAATCTGGGACGCACATCCGCAACGTGCGCGCCATCTGGCGCAGCAGGCCGGTTATGTGCTGGCCTCGGAGTTGCGTGCCTGCGGTGTGGATTTCAGTTTCACGCCGGTGCTGGATGTCGACTACGGACAAAGCAGCGTGATCGGCGACCGCGCATTTCACAGCGAGCCACAGGCGATTGCCGAACTGGCGCACAATCTTTTACTGGGATTAAAGCAGGGCGGCATGCCCACAGTTGGCAAGCATTTCCCCGGACATGGCTATGTGCGCGCCGATTCGCATCTGGACATTCCGGTGGATGAGCGCGAATTCGTAGACATAGAAATGTGCGACCTGATCCCGTTCCGCCAGATGGTGAACTTCGGTCTGACCGCCGTGATGCCCGCACATGTCATCTATCCAAAAGTAGATAGCCGCCCGGCAGGATTTTCACCAGTGTGGCTGAAAAATATTTTGCGCGGCCAACTGGGATTCGAGGGTGTCATTTTCAGCGACGACTTGAGCATGGAAGGTGCCAGCGTCGCAGGCGGGATTGTGAAACGCGCCGAGGCCGCACTGAATGCGGGCTGCGACATGGTGCTGGTATGCAACAAACCCGAATCGGCGGATGAATTGTTGCATGGACTGAACTGGGAAATGCCCGCCGTCAGCCGCGCGCGGCTCGCGCAGATGCGCGGCAAAGCGCATCCGGAATCGCTGAACCAATTGCACGAGCAACAGCAATTCCTCAAAGCGCTGGACGAGGTTGCCGCGATCGGCATGAGCAACGCAGAATTGCCGCTGGCTTAGAAAATTGCCTGGTTGCGCTACGCTAATCCAAACATGAATGCCCATCAATGTTTGATATTCGCCCACCGTGGCGCCAACAAAGAGGCGGCGGAAAACACACGCTCTGCTTTCGACAAGGCGCTGGAATATCCCATTGATGGCATAGAAACGGATGTGCAACTCAGTCGCGATGAAGTCGCCGTGCTGTGGCACGACCGTTTTCTCGGCAAGCTCGGCCACCCAAGCAAACACATTGACGATTACGATTATGCCCAGTTGCAGGCGATGAATTTCGCTGCGCATTTTTCTGCGGATGCAAAACCTGAAGGCATCATGAGCCTGCAAGAATTTCTGGATGCGTATCGCAAGCGCTGCCGCCTGCTGCTTGAAATCAAGAACCGCGATTGGGAATCGGCTACACGTCATCAGATCAAGGTGCGGCAGAC
>JBDTPU010000017.1:0-7200 GCA_039932535.1 Gallionella sp.
AATTTACAAAGGGGCGCATTATACCCGAGCCAAGCGCCGCAGCGCAGCCTAAGGCGAGGCTCCACCCCGCAGCTTGAATCCCGGCCTGTATCATGGGAAAATACAAATTGTTTAAATCTCAACTGGTCTCCTCTGATGCCGTCATTACATTTCAACTTTTTAATTTTTGCTTTAGCTTTTTTTGGAATCAGTACGGATGTACTGGCGCTGGAGGACGCATCCCCAGCGGGCTACCAGCACGCAATCCAGGCCACCCAGTCATGTGAGTCATGCCACGAAAAAAGCCGGGTTGAGGCTTTTAATGCCGCCAAGGCGAGCGACTGCAATGAATGTCATTCAACTAACGAGAGCGATGCAGTCGTGCAAGTGGAAGACAGAAAATTCATCGACCCTTATGCTAACAAGCTAAAGATTGAACCACCCCCCGAAGCCACGGCGGGTATGAGTGTGCCAATGTATTACAACGAAACCCGCATCGGCAAAGAACCCAATCCGATGGTGCTGGTCCCGGCAGGGAAGTTTACCCGCGGCTCCGATCACCGCTTGCCCGACGAAGGCCCGCAGTACATTGCCGAGACCAAGGCGTACTGGATAGATAAATACGAAGTGACCAATCTGCAATACAAGCAGTTCATAGACGCCACCAACCGCAAATCGCCTGCCCTATTCCGTAACCGTACCTATCCAGAAGGCAAGGTGGATCATCCCGTGGTTTATGTCTCATGGTACGATGCCCATGACTATTGTGTATGGGCGGGCAAGCGTTTACCGACTGACATCGAATGGGAAAAAGCGGCACGCGGCACGGACGACAGGGATTATCCGTGGGGAGACGAGTTTGATGTGAACCGGCTTAATTCCCCAGTGCGCTGGAAGTCCCTGCATATAGAGGGCGACACCACGCCGGTGGGTTCTTTTGAAGGCGGCAAAAGTCCATATGGCCTGTATGACCAATCCGGAAATGCGTGGGAATGGACGGATTCCTGGTATACGCAATACCCAGGAAATCAATGGCCCAGTGAAAATTATGGCGAGATGTATAAGGTTTTAAAAGGCGGCTCGTGGTGGGATTGTTCTTATTACCAGTGCGGCGTTTCGGCACCGGTGTTCAACCGCAGCTATTTCAAACAAAGTGTAAAAAATGCCAGTTTTGGTTTCCGGTGCGCTAAAGATGCTAAAAATGATAAAGAGTAAATATTTGTTGGGCGGTATTTTGGGAGTCGCGCTGGCGAGTTGCGTGACGCATTCCCCGCCAGCCCAGACGGCTGACAAACCGGTTACGGAAAGCGCAGTTAAAGCGGTGGATGATGGCATGGTCTTGATCCCGGCGGGTGAATTCACCATGGGCAGCGATAAGGAAACGAATGAGGCAATGTGGCGCGAAGCCAATGCGCTGAATCCCTACGGCTTCAAGGATAAGTTATATATCGATGAACACCCTGCGCACAAAGTAAACCTTCCCGCTTATTATCTGGACAAATACGAAGTCACCAGTGAACAGTATCGCGATTTTGTGATCGCAACCGACCATAGCGTTCCCTATATCTGGGCAAATAATGGCTATAACCTGGACAAAGATTTTTTGGCTACTTTACCGATAGGTCATTTACGCACGGTTGCCACCGACAGATTCCGGCTGGATATGGATGTACCTAACATGACCCAGGAGAATCTGCTGGTCGAGTTGGATAAAATCCAGATGGCGCGCAATAAACTCCCGGTTGCGGCAGTAACCTGGCCCGATGCAGATGCCTATTGCCACTGGGCGGGCAAACGTTTGCCGAGTGAAGCAGAGTGGGAAAAAGCTGCGCGCGGCCCACAAGGGTTTGAATATCCGTGGGGCAATGAATGGGATCCTAAAAAAATAAATACCATGTCGGAAAATCCGGAAGCGCCTTATTCACCCGTGGGATCTTATCCCAGCGATATGTCGGGCTATGGCATATACGATATGGCGGCCAATGTTACTGAATGGGTAGCGGATTGGTATGACGCCTATCCCGGCGCGCCTGAATCGGATAATCAGTTCTATGGAAAAAAACAGCGCGTGGTACGCGGTGGAATGACCAGCTCCGGTCATTATGATTCGCTCAGCATGGTGTTCCGCGCCGCCAAACGCACACATTTGCGCCCTTATTCCGAATTGATCGACGTGGGATTCAGATGTGCTAAAAATGCCCTCTAAATATTGGCTGAGTGCAGTTATTTGTTGGGCATTGACGCACGGCGTTGCCTGCTCCGCAGAAAACCAGGCCACCGAGAAACACATCCCCATCGGTATGGTGCCGATCCCGGCGGGTGAATTCATCATGGGCAGCGATAAATCCGAAGATGATGCCAAGTGGCGCGGAGCCAATGCGCTTAATCCTTATGGCTTCAATGACAAACTGTATGTCGATGAACATCCCGCACACCGCGTCACTCTCCCCCCTTTCCTGATCGACAAATATGAGGTCAGCAGCGCCCAATACCGCAATTTTACAATTGCGACTGGACACCCCCCACCTGCCGCGTGGCCGCAGAACGGCTATAACTTGACCAACAAATTTTTGGCTACATTACCATTACCCTATTTGCGTCAGGTCGCATCCGAACGATTCCAGCTGGACTCGGATGTGAACACCATGACCCAGAAGGCGCTGCTTGCGGCGCTGCTAAAAGTTCAAACTGAGCGCGGCAAGCTCCCCGTCACAACGGTGGCCTGGGCAGACGCCGACGCATATTGCCGCTGGGCGGGCAAGCGTTTGCCCACTGAAGCGGAATGGGAAAAAGCGGCGCGCGGCACGCAAGGTTTTGAATTTCCGTGGGGCAATGAGTGGGATGCCAAAAAAATAAATACCATGTCGGAAAATCCCGATGCGCCGTATTCACCCGGAGGCTCCTATCCCGCCGACAAATCAGTGTATGGTGTTTATGACATGGCGGCGAATGTCTCGGAATGGGTAGCGGATTGGTATGATGCCTATCCCGGAGCGCCGCCTTCCGACAATCAGTATTACGGTAAAACGCAGCGAGTGACGCGGGGCGGAATCACCAGCTCCGGCCATTACGATGCGCTCAGCCTGATGTTCCGCTCGGCCAAGCGCGCCCATCTGCCACCGGAGAGCGCTTTGATTGATTTGGGATTCAGATGCGTCAAGGATTTAAATAAACCGGTATAATGCCGACCACCCTGCGCCAAACCAATCAGCGTAGCGGTCTCCACAACCTACTCCCGATCTTCTCGATCACTTATTCGTCTGCCTTGATTGGTGCAGCTCTTATGAGCGGCAGGCCGTCGCAGGAGCCTAGCTTTGCCAAATAATGAAATCACTTTCGCCAGTCTGAATCTGGCACAACCCCTGATGCGCGCAATCGCCGACGCGGGTTACACCACACCCACCCCGGTGCAGGCACAGGCGATTCCGCTGGTGTTGGCCGGTGGTGATTTGCTGGCAGGTGCACAGACAGGCACTGGCAAAACTGCCGGATTTACGCTGCCGATTCTGCATCTACTCTCTGCAAAATCCGCTGCCGATTTTCCTATCCATGGTCAGCGCCCCGGTCGCCCGCGCTGTTTGATCCTCGTCCCGACGCGCGAACTCGCCGCCCAGGTAGAAGAATCGGTGCAAACCTATGGCAAATATTTGCCGCTGAAATCCATGGTGATGTTTGGCGGCGTGAACATCAATCCGCAGATCAAGGCGTTGCGCGGGCACATGGACATCGTGGTGGCCACACCGGGGCGGCTGCTCGATCACATCGGGCAAAAAACGCTTGATCTGTCTGCCATTGAAATTCTGGTGCTGGATGAGGCTGACCGCATGCTGGACATGGGCTTTATCCGCGACATCAAAAAGATCCTCGCGCTGTTGCCCAGGCAACGCCAGAACCTGTTGTTCTCTGCGACCTTTTCCGACGAAATCAAAAATCTCGCCGACGGTTTACTGCACAACCCCGGTTATGTCGAAGTGGCACGCCGCAACTCCACGGTGGAGCTGATAACACAATGCGTGCATCTCGTGCCACAACATCTCAAGAGCCATTTGCTTTCCCACCTGATCAAGCATCACGACTGGAAGCAAGTGCTGGTGTTCACCCGCACCAAGCACGGCGCCAACCGGCTGACTGAAAAACTGATCGCCGACGGCATTCCTGCCGCGGCGATACACGGCAACAAAAGCCAACCCGCGCGCACCAAGGCGTTGGCACAATTCAAGGAAGGCTCGTTGCCAGTGCTGGTTGCCACCGACATCGCCGCACGCGGGCTGGACATCGACCAACTGCCGCATGTGGTGAATTTTGAATTGCCGAATGTGCCGGAAGATTATGTGCATCGCATCGGACGCACCGGACGCGCAGGCAGCAGCGGCGCTGCAATCTCTCTGGTGGATAAGGAAGAATTACAATTTCTCAGGGACATCGAGCGATTGATCAAACAGGAGATTCCGGTGGTTGCCGTAGACAGCTTTGTGCCGCCCACCCATCTTCCCGCTGAAGCCGCGCGCCCACCACGACCGGCACACGGACAAAGACGCAACAACGCGCCACGCACCACCACCGGCAATCGTAATCAGCCGCCGCGTGAAAGTTTGGCGCGTAACGGTCAGGGTCAAAAACAAAAACCACGCAATCCGCAACAACAGCCCCGTAATCCACGTGAGCAGCAACCGCGCAATGGGCAACACTCTGCCAAGCCGCGTCCCCCGCAAAAAACTCCCGATCAACATTTGTCCGAAGCCGCGCGTCATCAAGCCATGCCGCAACCCGCCTTGTTCTCGCCCAAACCTGGAGTGCGCAGGGGACGGTAGAAATTACCAGTAAAGCAAATTAACGCGTTGGGAAATTAGTTCAGCAGATACGGAGTGGTTATTTTCTTCCTCGTCGCTTGCGTGTATAAACCCTTTCCTCACCATCGATCAGCAAGGTCAGCTTGCCATGAGCAAGCTGATAAGGAATCGCATTCGAACTGTGTTTTCCGCTGAGCTGTATCAACCCGCCGTTGGTAATCGCGTAGAAATACCTTTTACCCTTGTAATGAAGGGTGTTGTCGTTTTTAAATGTGATGCTCCCTTCTGCGCTGTACCAGGTACCTCTCAGCGATCTCTCCGTTTTAGTGACCATCCCGTGAAAGCGTTCGGCAGCGAAGCTGACGCTGGATAATCCCAGCAAAAATGCAGCAAGCAATAAAATATAACGTGAAAAAAACATGATGCCTCCCTGTTGATAATACAGAGTACGTTAAAAGTCTCCGCATCATTTGTCAATGCAGTGGTTACGACGATTCAAATCGCCACTTCCCCTGCTCTATTCCGTTCAGCGTCCACTCACCGATGCGATAGCGAATCAGGCGCAATGTGGGCAAGCCAACCGCTGCGGTCATGCGCCGTACCTGGCGGTTCTTGCCTTCGCGTATGGTGAGTTCCAGCCAACTGGTCGGGATGTTTTTGCGTGAGCGTATCGGCGGGTTACGCGGCCATAAGTTGACAGGTTCTGCCATGACTCGCGCCTCGGCAGGCTGGGTAATGAAATCACTTAATTTCACACCGCTGCATAATGTTTTTAGCGCAATTTCTGTCGGCACACCTTCCACTTGCACCCAGTAAGTTTTCGGCAGCTTGTGTTTCGGATCGGTGATGCGATGCTGCAATTGACCGTCATCAGTCAGTACCAGCAGCCCTTCACTGTCAGTGTCCAGGCGCCCGGCGGGATAAAAATCGGGAAGCGCGATATAATCCGCCAGCGTCGGATGTATGGCATCGCGACTGAATTGGCAGATCACACCAAACGGTTTGTTGAAAAGCAGAATTTTTCCCATTTAGAATTTTCAGCGATGAATTATTTTCAGTAGTATTTCAGCAGTAATAGTACCGCAACTATTTTTGTATTCCATCGGAGAAATCGAATCATGTACCAGCACATTAAAATTCCCGCTCACGGCAGCAAGATCACTGTCAACAAAGAGGGCGGTCTGAACGTGCCGGATCAGCCCGTCATTCCGTTCATCGAAGGCGACGGCACGGGCGTGGACATCACCCCCCCGATGCGCCGTGTGGTGGATGCTGCCGTGGCCAAGGCTTATAACGGCAAACGGAAAATTGCGTGGATGGAGATTTATGCCGGTGAAAAAGCGGTTAAGGTGTATGGCAACGACACTTGGCTGCCGGATGAAACCGTGCAGGCGGTGCGCGAATATGTGGTGTCCATCAAGGGCCCACTGACCACGCCGATTTCCGGTGGCATACGTTCATTAAATGTCGCGCTGCGCCAGATGCTCGATCTGTATGTTTGCCTGCGTCCGGTGCGTTGGTTCAAAGGCGTGCCGTCCCCGGTGAAAGAACCGCACAAGGTGGACATGGTGATTTTCCGCGAAAACACCGAAGACATTTACGCCGGCATCGAATGGCCATCTGGTTCGCCGGAGGCCAAAAAAATAATTGCCTTCCTGCAAAATGAAATGGGCGTCACCAAAATCCGTTTCCCGAAAACTTCTGCCATCGGTATCAAGCCGGTGTCGGTCGAAGGCAGCGAGCGTCTGATCCGCCGTGCCATTCAATATGCCATAGCCAACCAGCGCAAATCAGTCACACTGGTGCATAAGGGCAATATCATGAAGTTCACCGAAGGCGGTTTCAAGAACTGGGGCTATGAACTCGCCAAGCGTGAATTCGGCGGCGTGGAAATTGATGGCGGCCCGTGGCTGAAACTGCCTGAAAAATATGGCAACGGCGGCATCGTCATCAAGGACATGATCGCCGATGCGTTCCTGCAACAGATACTGCTGCGCCCGGCAGAATATGACGTGATCGCCACACTGAACCTGAATGGCGATTACATCTCTGATGCGCTGGCTGCCGAAGTCGGCGGGATTGGTATTGCGCCAGGCGCAAATCTTTCCGACACCGTTGCGATGTTCGAAGCCACCCACGGCACAGCACCAAAATATGCGGGCAAGGATTACGTCAACCCGGGTTCGTTGATCCTGTCGGCAGAAATGATGCTGCGCCACATGGGTTGGCTGGAAGCAGCTGACCTGATCATCAAGGGCATTGATGGTGCAATAGCCGCCAGAACCGTTACTTACGACTTCGCGCGCTTGATGGAAGGAGCAGAGCAAGTGTCGTGCTCTGCTTTCGGCGAAGCAATAATCAGCCATATGTAATCTGCAATAATAAAAAAAGCCCGGCACTTTCGTGCCGGGCTTTTTTTTGCCAACTCAAG
>JBDTPU010000018.1:0-1855 GCA_039932535.1 Gallionella sp.
GTGGAGTTGCGGAAAAACTGGCGCAACATTTTCCGGTGCTGGTGGTGGATTTGCCGGGACATGGGCAGAGTGCGGCAATGGCACATTACGATCTTGATACGGTGGTCGACATTTTATCCGCACAGTTCCGTGAACCGCTCAATGTATGCGGATGGTCACTGGGCGGGCAGGTGGCGCTGCGCTGGGCGATGCGTTACCCGCAGGTGCAACGGCTGGTGATGGTGGCGAGTACGCCGTGTTTCGTGCGCCGTGAAGACTGGAAGTATGCCCTGAGCGTCGAAATACTGGAAGAGTTCGCGATCAATTTACAACAGAATTATGCGCAGACTCTGAAGCGTTTTTTGTCATTGCAAATGCGTGGTAGCGAACAGGAACGTGAGTTGCTGGCGTTCATGCGGGACACATTATTTTGTCGCGGTGAGCCTGATTTGAAGGCATTGCAGGGCGGGTTGGCAATTTTGCGTGACTGCGATTTGCGCGGCGCGTTGTCGTCCGTTGCCCAGCCGACGTTGATTGTCGCGGGCGAGCGCGATGCGTTGATTCCGATGCAAGCTTCGCAATACTTGGTGCAACAAATGCCGACCGCCGAATTGGTTAAAATAAAAGGTGCGGCGCATGCGCCATTCCTTTCCCATCCCGAAGAGTTCGTGGGTCACGTGGTAAAGTTTTTACATGGATGAATTTTTAATAGATAAACGCGAAGTGCGCCGTGCATTCAATCGCGCGGCGGCAAACTATGATGCCGCTGCCGTGTTGCAGCGTGAAGTGTGCGCGCGAATGTTGGAGCGACTGGAGTACATCAAACTCCAACCGCAGCGCATCCTGGACGCAGGCAGCGGCACGGGCTGGGGCACGCGGCGCTTGGCACAACGCTATCCGGCTGCACAGATGGTCGAGCTGGATATCGCCCTCGGCATGTTGCACACCGCGCGCGGACGTTCCGGCTGGTGGCAAAAATTATTCGGCGGTGATAAACAACTTCAACTATGCGCGGATGTAGAAGCCTTGCCGCTCGCGGCGAAGAGCATGGATATGGTGTGGTCGAATCTGGCGGTGCAGTGGTGCAACGACCTGCCCGCCACCTTCGTCGAATTGAATCGCGTGTTGAAAGTGGACGGCCTGGTGATGTTCTCCACCTTCGGCCCTGACACGCTGAAAGAGCTGCGCATCGCTTTTAACGGCGTGGACGGATACAACCACGTCAACCGCTTCGCAGACATGCACGACATCGGCGACATGCTGGTCGCGGCGGGCTTCGCCGACCCGGTGATGGACATGGAATACCTCACGCTCACCTATGACGATGTGAAAGCCGTGATGCAAGACCTGCGCAATATCGGCGCACACAACGCCACGGCAGGCCGTGCGCCGGGCATGCTGGGCAAAGCGAAATGGGCGCGCATAGCTCAGAACTACGAAACCCTGCGCCGCGACGGCAAGTTACCCGCCACGTTTGAAGTGATCTACGGACATGCGTGGAAAGTGCCGCCCAAGAAAATGGCGGACGGCAGGTCTATTATTCGGACACCGTTCAAGTTGTGATCAATATGAATGAATTACCAGCTATATGACCTTCTCATTTCCAATGATGTCGGATCTTCCAGTGTCGCTATCTACACATGGGTGGACTTGGAAATGCATCTGCCGATCAGGACATGCCTCTGACGGCTTTTGGATCGGAGACGATGGTCAAGGCAATAAATGGCTTCTTAAGTTGCGAGGATCATTTTATGCATACAGAGAAATCGTTTTTTCTAGGCTAGTGCAAAGGCTTGGCTGGTCGTGTCAGAGTTCCTGTTTCGTTCGTCTTGATTCGGATGCGGCGCGAATACTCGGTGGCGATCGACACCAACCA
>JBDTPU010000019.1:0-7049 GCA_039932535.1 Gallionella sp.
TAGGCCAAGCCCAATGTCACGACCCCGGCGGCTCCCATCAGCATCGCGCGCTCGCGCGCATTGCGCGCCGCCCAGAATTCCGAAAACGATAATCTGGATTGATCCAGCACAGTAGCCAGATTCATTTCGCACTCCGTATTTTCCAGACCACTGCGCCCGATTGTTCAGGCGCGGACTCAAGTGCCAGATCGCGTTGAGCCAGTGCCGCTTTTATTTGTGATGTCGGTACTTCTCTATCCGGCCCTTCGGCTTGGCTCAGGACAGGCTTCAAGCGCACATACAGGCTGCGCTCGTGATATTCGATTGCGGCAATCGCGGAGGTTTTGCCTGCTGCTCCGGCGTTCGACCACGCTTCGCCGAAGGCGGCAAGGATCGCTGTCAGATCATCCGCTGCGGCCAACCCGGAAGCGTGCTTGGCCGCAGCAATTTTTTGTTGCATTTGCGCGAGAGGATCGATGATCACGGATTCTTTAGGATAGGCTGTTTTATAAACCTGAACCATGGCCGCACGCAGTGAATTATTTTCGCCCTTCATGCGCCACCAGTCGATATTTAATGCGGCGGCATTCAGCGTCAAGACTGCCGCACCCAGCGCCAGCGCCCAGCGCCATGGACGCCAGTCCAGCTTGATGCCGCTGGCCGCGCCCAATCCGGCCATCAGATCAAGTGTCGTTGCATTGGCGCCGCTTATCCAGTGTGACCAGTTGTCGGCCAACAAGGTGATGCGTTTGCTTAACGCGGCAGAATCATTGAGCGCTTGCTGATAAACGCGCACTGCCCCTGGCGGAACATACAGCGCGATGGTCGCTTCAGGAACCACCACACACAATGTCCGGATCACTTCGAGCGCCGTAGATTCATTCTGGGTGTGCTCGATACTTTGCGATACGACCTGCGTACTTTGTGCAGAGCCGGTATCGGAATCGCTCACAGGCGTGATTGCCAAACCGATGCCATGCTGTTCCGACAGACGCAGTGTCAGATCGATATCGCCCTCCCATGGGTGGATAGCGGCGATTACACTGTCCGATTGAGCGGATTGACCTGGCGGGTGGGTCAAACATAATTGTGCCGGCAATGCGATGATTTGCCGCGCGCCGAATGCGCTCAGTGTCTTGGCCAATATGGCCAGCCAACTGCGCTGTACGACGGCTATGGTGCGCAATCCATTCGCCAAGCCGCCAGCCACCACCACACAGTCGGAGGGATCGGTGATCAACTTGTCTTCCACCAGGTTGGGCAATGCGGCCTTCAGCCTGGCGAATGACAGCGGCGGCAATTGCACGTGCAGCAGCGCGACATCACTGGCAGCCAGCAGCAGTACTACGCGCTGCACCTTCGCCACGGTGTGGGATAAATCCGACAAGGGCGCCGTGCCCTGACGTTCGATTGCGCTGCCATGCGACACTAATGCGAATGGGCAAGGCGAGGCAAGCCAGTGATGCGCGCTATCAGCGGCAGCTTTGGAAGGCAAGCGAATATAAAGTGTACTCAAGATGTCTCGTCACTAAAGGGCAGCGGAAAAAATTTATGCTGGTTATGCCCAGATCAATATATTAACACTCACATGGGAAGCATAAGCATTCCCAATATCAAATGAGTGCGAAGGGAAGTTCAACTACACTGAACATTTTCAGCTGAAACTTTGCGTTTTAATTGTAGCGCTAACCTTCCGGCGCGATATATGCGCTTCTACACATAAGGCGCAAAAAAGAACCCGCGAGGGTTCTTTTTCGTACTCAAGTTACTTCATCGCTGTTTAATTATTACCACCTTTGCGACCCGGATTGCCCGGCGTACCGCCGTTCTCATCGTTTGATCCGTAGGGGTTATGCAGATTCGAGTTGCCAGGATCACAGCCTTCAGGTCCGTTGCCTACACCCTGGTTGCAGTGCTTCCATTCGTGGTTGTTGCCATGCCCGTTATTTGCGCCACCACCGATACAACCGGTGATGATAACGTCAGTCAGTGTTACTGCGGCTTTTGACAAGACATCCCCGTAGAACGGTGTGGGAGTACCGGCAAGACCGGTAAGGGTAATAGCTGCACCCGCGAGAATATTTCCCTGGAAGCTGGATGTCGTCATGGTGGCAGCTTCGGCTACCCACCAATACACATTACAAGGATCTCCACCACCGCTCATGACTACCGAGAAGTTGGTACCTGTGAGGGCGCCGGTGCCGCTGGTGCCGATCTTGAAAATCCACGTCGCGTTTGCGTTGCCTTGTCCGTCGAGTGTCAATGTGGAGTCCGTGAAGGTAACAGCTGCGGCGCTACAGTAGACACCCGGAGTGAGTGTGAGCGTAGCACCCGTGTAGGCAGCATCCAGCGTTCCGGTGCACGGAATAGCCGCATACTGGTCGTATGCGTTGTTAAAGTCAGTGATGACTTGAGCGGAAACCGGCGCGATGACTGCCCCGTTGATCGTGCATCCGGTCTGAACAATCGAAGCCATGGAGCCGGAGGAGCCCACGTCTCCGTTAATTGTAGAACTGGTGCAGGTGACTGCCCCTCCCGCATTGGGCGCTGCGCTCAGCACGGTGAAGTTGGATGCCGTACCCAGTGAGGGTGCGGTTGCGCCCCATGCCCCCTGAAGCGGGACAGAAAGGAACACGGCCAGTGCAATCAGGCTCGCGGATAAATATTTTTGACTTTTCATAGTAAGTTTCCTTAAAAAATACATCTCAAAACAAATTTAGGAAAAAATCCCAACGGTATTGCGTCTCAGTAGAACTACCCTGCGACACCGCAGATATGTTTTCTTCATGACGTAGGCAATTTACTCGTATCATTTTTTTCAGGCCAACATAGGATCAAAATAAGGGGGAGAAGCTACTTATCGACGATGGAATGTACTTTTATGCTGCATAGGCGCACTGTGCGCTACCCCACATAGAGGGGTAACCCACTGACGAAAATTGGATTTCTCTCTGGATGCGATTTTGCTAATGCTGAGATGCCGGTGTGACAGAGCTGGCTGTTTAATATTCCCTGATCCAGATCAGATTGGTCGTGGTGCCATTGCGCTCGATCAACGCCTGCACTTCCAATCCGGCCCGGCTCATGCGCACTTTGCCATTGACCAGAAAATAATTGGTCATGACCGATGCCTGGCTGGCTGAGACGTCCAGGGACATTCCCGGTAACCGGTGCGAAAAATCAGCGAGGTCGCGGAAGCTGGCAACATTGCGTTTTTCTACCAGCGATGCTGCGTCAGCAAGCGACAGTCCGCCGACTCTGGCGGCTAATACTTCTGCCGACGCGGTGTTTAAATTAACTGGTGTGGGGCGCGGCAGAAAGATGACGAACTCTTTTAGCTTGCCGAGCATTTCCGGTGTGAACCCGGGCACGGCCAGCAAGTCAGCCACCTGGGTAAGATTCATCGGTAGCGGCCCGGATTGATTATCACGATTTTCAGCAGCTGCCGGGATCTTTTGCGCAGCCGCCATCTCATTGGCGGTGGCCTGCGCCAAGGCGGGATCCAGATGCGCATTGCCGAGCAACTGTGCGAAAGTGCTGACCTCGGCGGGATTGATAGTTCCATTGGTACACAAGTTGGTGAGGTTGTAACGGGCTTGAGCATCGGTGATGCCACCCGATAAGGTCGCATCGGAGATGTCGTCACTGGCACGGCCATTTTCGACATATTGATCGAGACGGGTTTCCGCGAGCGGCACCGCCCAAGGTTCATCCAGCGTGTCGAGGCCAGAGTATTTTGCATCCTCGCGCAGAATCAGCGCGGCCCAATCCAGCGCGCCGCGCAATATCCATTGCTTTTGTAACTGCAGGCGCTGATTTTCGATAGAGCGTACTTGCACTTGCTGCTGCCAGAAAAGACTGGCCACAATGGTGATCGCCAGCGTCGTCAACAACAGCGCCATGATCACTGCGACCCCTCGTTGAAGTTTTGGCAGGGCAGGGCGCGCTTTCATGGTGTGAGTTTTCATACCGGGTGCTTTCACACTGGCCCCAGCAGAAATATCTTCAGCATGCCGGTATTGCTACCGCGCAATTGCATCGTGACTTCCAAGCCGGTTGGTGCAGCCGGATTAGCAAGCGGGGCGGCAGGAGCGGAGGCCGGTGCGGTGACTGGCGATGCGTCAATATCAGCGGCACGCCAGCCGCTGCCCTCCCACACCCGCATCGTCAGCGCGGTCAAACCTGATTGCAGCACTACCGCTTGATTCATGCTGGTGTCATTTTCAGCACTCAGCCATAGACTATCCAGCTGCCGCAAATCGCGCGTCGCGGCCGATTCGCGGCGTGCCAGCATACCGTCCTGCATTCGATAGCTGATGACTTGCAGGCGTGACGGCTGGTTGTCGGTCAATACCGTGCGCACCAGCGCCAGCCGCCCTTGCCCGATGGCAAACGAAACTCTGTTCGGCAGCGCGGAGGGATTAACCAGATGCGCGCAATCGCTTTGCAATTGCGCAAAGGCAAGTTGCATTCCGCGCGTCTGTTCAAGGTCGCGGGTAAGCGCGATGCGCGCCCGCACGATGCTGTCCAGCCCGCGCCAGCCCAGCACCGCGATGAATGCAAGCACGCTGATGGCGACCAGCAATTCGACCAGTGTCAATCCATTGTGTCTATTGCGCATTGGGCACCACCTGCGCCAGCTTGATGATGCGCCGCTCGGTATCCGCTGAATCCCGGGTAGTTTGGGTATCCAGGACACTGACTTCTACACGGCGGAAATAAGGATTCGGTGTAGAGAATACATTTTCTTCGCACACCAGTTGTAATTCGCCTTGTGGGCAATCGAATCTGCGCAGACCCAGCGGCGGCCATTCGTGCGCCAGGCGAATTTGCGACAGCCGGTTTTCTGCCGACCAGGTCGCCATCATCGAGGCGCGCAAGTCACCGCTGTTTTGCGTCAAGCTGCCGACCGCGCGCAGACTCGCGCCCAGTGCGGTGCCGACAATGACCAGCGCCACCAGCACCTCAAGCAAAGTAAAGCCTGCGCTGTAATGTCGCGGGCGGCGAACGAATTGAGGGAAGTGGAAGAGCATGTTATTCCACGGAGAAATGTCCAATGCCATCGGCGCGGATGGCAACCTGCGCATCGCCCGTTGCGAGCGTCAACACAAAAGGTATGCCGACCGGTTCGCGGCCGAAGATGATGCGCAACGGAGTGGTCTGCCCCGCCGCAGGAGGGTTGAGTTTGAACGTGACCGGTGAGTGTTTGAATTCACGCTCACGCAGCAAGTCATCCTGCTTGAGCGCTTGCCATTTATCTTCGAACAGCAGGAAGCGGTAACGATCGGCTTCTGCCTCGAATGCAAGCGGGCGGTTGCGCACAATCGCTTCATCGCGCGCCAGTTGCAGCAACAGCGCGATCCGTTGCGCATCATTCTGCAATCCCTGGCGCTCGCTGGGCATTGCATTGAATGACACTGCGCCGAGTGTGATGCCAATAATCACCATCACTACCAGCAATTCGAGCAGCGTGAATCCTGCCGTCAGCCGTCGGCCTTGCGCGCAAGAAGCGGCGCGAAATTTATTTAAGGAAGATGTGCTTACAGATCCCACGAGCCAATATCGGCATCGTTACCGGTACCGCCGGGCTGACCATCGGCACCGAGGGAAAATACATCGACTTCACCTTTGATGCCGGGAGAAAGATATTGATAAGGGTTGCCCCAAGGATCTTTCGGCAGTTTGTCGAGATAACCGCCGGTTTTCCAGCCGTCAGCGGCGGGACCCGCAGTCGGCTTGGCAATCAAAGCCTGCAAGCTCTGCTCGGTGGTGGGATAGCGCTGATTGTCGAGCTTATATAGTTTGAGCGCTTGCATCACCGTGGCAATATCCTGTTTGGCTGCGATGATGCGCGCATCGTCGGTGCGCCCCATCAACTTGGGGACGATCAGCGCCGCCAGGATACCCATGATGACTACCACCACCATGATTTCGATCAGGGTAAAACCGCGTGACTTGCAATGAAGGCGATAAGGAGAAACAACAATGTTTTGCATAAGTTCAGAGTTTCAGGAAAGTAATGTATGAATACGCTAGTATAAGTCCGAAGTTGGATTTCTGTATTGTCATCGACTCGGTATTGTCATCAAGTCGGTTAAATTTCAATGAATTGTAAATTCTGCGGCGGACACTATAATGCGCGGTCTCCGGCGTCATCCATTTGACAGTTGGATCATGTCTTGCAGTATTAAGTGCGGCATCGCCGCATTTTATTTTTACGAAAAAAGAAAATATGCCAATTATTGTTACTTTACCAGATGGCTCGCAACGCAATTTTGCACAGCCAGTAACCGTTGCCGAAGTTGCCCTCAGCATCGGTGCGGGCTTGGCACGCGCTGCGCTGGCGGGCAAGGTGGACGGCCAGTTGGTGGACACCTCGCATTTGATCGCGCAGGATGCGGCGCTGTCCATCGTCACAGACAAGGATGCGGATGGCTTGGAGATCATCCGCCATTCCACCGCGCATTTGCTGGCTTATGCAGTAAAAGAATTATTTCCCGATGCGCAAGTCACCATCGGTCCGGTGATCGAGAATGGGTTTTTCTACGACTTTTCCTTTCATCGCCCGTTCACACCGGAAGACTTGGCTGCGATCGAGAAGCGCATGGCCGAACTCGCCAAGCAGGATTTGCCGGTGACGCGCAAGGTTTTGCCGCGTGATGAAGCGGTGAGCTACTTCAAGAATATCAACGAACATTACAAGGCGGAAATCATCGCTTCCATTCCGGCGGGCGAAGATGTATCGCTGTACACCGAGGGAAATTTCACTGATCTTTGTCGCGGCCCGCATGTGCCGTCGACCGGCAAGCTGAAAATTTTCAAGCTGATGAAGCTGGCCGGAGCGTATTGGCGCGGCGACTCGAAGAATGAGATGTTGCAACGCATTTACGGTACGGCCTGGGCAAAGAAGGAAGAACTGGATGCTTATTTGCATCAACTCGAGGAAGCGGAGAAACGCGACCACCGCAAGCTGGGCAAGCAACTGGAATTATTCCACATGCAGGATTCGTCGCCGGGCATGGTGTTCTGGCATCCCAAGGGCTGGACGCTGTGGCAGGAAGTCGAGCAGT
>JBDTPU010000020.1:0-12734 GCA_039932535.1 Gallionella sp.
TGTGAAGCTGGTATTCGAAATCGAAGCCATCAAAAACTGATTCGACGCTGTGTTACAAAAAAAGGCAGTCCAGGCGGACTGCCTTTTTTTGATTTGCAATCATTGAGCAGCGTTTTAAAACTACCAGCCCGACTCGCGCTCCGATGTCGCGGTAATTTTGTGTACGCTTAAATCCGTGCCGTTAAATTCTTCCTCGGCAGTCAAGCGTATGCCAACCAGTTTTTTCAGCACGCCGTAAACCACAAGACCGCCGGCAAAAGCGATTGCAATGCCGAGCAGGGTGCCGCATAACTGCGACATGAAGCTCACGCCGCCGCGGCCACCGAATGTCTGCAGGCCGAATATTCCTGCGGCTATGCCGCCCCATGCGCCGCACAGACCATGCAGCGGCCACACGCCGAGCACGTCGTCGATCTTCCAGCGATTTTGCGTCAGCGTGAACATGCCCACGAATAATGCGCCTGCCACGCCGCCCACGAACAAGGCGCCGACCGGATGCATCAGGTCGGAACCTGCACAGATCGCCACCAATCCTGCCAATGGTCCGTTATGTACAAAGCCCGGATCGTTCTTGCCCATCCATAACGCAGCCAATGTGCCGCCGACCATCGCCATCAGCGAATTCACCGCGACCAAACCGCTGATGTTGTTGATGGTTTGCGCCGACATCACGTTGAAGCCGAACCAGCCTACCGTGAGTATCCACGCACCCAAGGCGAGGAACGGAATGCTGGAAGGAGGGTGCGCCGAGATGTGTCCTTCCTTGTTATAACGCCCGCGCCGCGCACCGAGCAGCAGCACCGCCGCCAGCCCGATCCAGCCGCCCACCGCATGCACGACCACCGACCCTGCGAAGTCGTGAAACTCTGCACCGAAGCTTGCATTCAACCAATCCTGGATGCCGTAATGATGATTCCACGCGATGCCTTCGAAGAACGGATAAACGAAGCCGACCAGCATGAAAGTCGCGGCCATTTGCGGATTGAATTTGGCGCGTTCGGCGATACCGCCGGAAACAATGGCGGGAATCGCGGCAGCGAAAGTCAGCAGGAAGAAAAACTTCACCAGCTCATAGCCGCTTTTTTGCGCAAGCTGTTCCGCTCCGGTGAAAAAATTCACGCCATAAGCGATCGCATAGCCGATAAAAAAATACGCCAGCGTGGATATGGCGAAGTCGGTGAGGATTTTGACCAGCGCATTGACCTGATTTTTTTTTCGTACCGTGCCCAACTCCAGAAACGCAAAGCCCGCATGCATCGCCAGCACCATGATCGCGCCCAGCAAAATAAACAGCGTGTCGTTATTGATTTTTAAATTTTCCATATTGCTTTCCCCATATATTTCAAGATGCGAACTTTCACTAAGACAGGTTGAGTTTATTCGGCACATGCCC
The DNA here is from genome assembly GCA_039932535.1 of Gallionella sp. Taxonomy (GTDB): domain Bacteria; phylum Pseudomonadota; class Gammaproteobacteria; order Burkholderiales; family Gallionellaceae; genus Gallionella. The sequence goes on from JBDTPU010000020.1 coordinate 1,394, forward strand.
AATTCATGCGCGCCATCCATTCAGATACTTTTCCAGCCAGAACAAACCGACGATCGTTTTACTTTCATTGATCTTGCCCTGCCGTATCCAATCAATTGCTTCCGGCACGGACAACTCGAACACCTCAAGAAACTCGCCATCATCCAGCTTGCGCTCGTGATGGGTCAGGCCGCGCGCCAGGAAATATTCCATGCGCTCGTCGGCGTAGCCGATGCATGGCCAAGCGGTAGTGAGATGGTGCCATTCACTCGCCACATAGCCGGTTTCTTCCAGCAATTCACGTTGCGCGGTAAGCAGAATATCTTCGCCGTTATCAATTTTCCCGGCGGGCAATTCGATGAACTCGCGTTTCAGTGGATAGCGGAATTGCCGCTCCATCACCAGATTGCCGTTGTCCAATATCGCCAGAACCGCCACCGCGCCCGGATGGGTAATATATTCACGGCTACTGATTGCACCATCGGGCAACCGCACGCTATCCTTTTTCACATGCAAAAAATCGCCCTCATAAACCAGGGCAGACTCAAGGCAAGTTTCTTTCAGATCCATCGTATTCCTCAATCTCAAATTTAGTGGCGCATGGTGGACGCCTGTTGCCTGAGTAAATCACCGCGTTGCGATTGGCCGGTCTTATCATAAGCGTTTGCCAGATTTATCGCGGCTTCGTAATTATCCGGACGCAGAGATAAAGCTTTTTCATAAAAAGAAATCGCTTCATCGGGACGCCCGCGTATCCAGGCCAGATTACCCAGGCCAGCCCAGCCCTGTGAATTTCCCGGATCGATTTTTACCGCTTCGCGCAAGTAGACTTCGCTTTGGGCTGCATTATTGTTGATGCCGTTGATCGTGCCAAGTACCAGCAGGGATTCCACACGTATGGATGGTGTCTTTGCCTTCCGCAAAGCAAGCAAAAAATTTCTTTCCGATGCTGCATAGTCTTCGTGGTTAAAGTAAAAATATCCCAGCCCGAGAAAGCCTATCGAATTTTCCGGTGCTACTTCGGCAACTTTCCCGTAAATTGTTCCGTCATCGTGCCACAGGGGAATTTCTTTCCAGGTGAGGAATCCATAGGAAGCAATGACTACGGCGCAGCACGTCATCAGGAGAGTTTTAAAACGAGGGTAACGTGTATTCATGAAGTCGTAGAAAATCGCCACAAAACCGGCCAGGCCTACCGACGGGACGTACAGATAGCGGGGCGAATAATATCCTTCTGTATAGAATGCCAATAAAATAGCCGGCCAGAAAAATACTATCATCCAGACAATTAAAAACGTGAGGGTTTTCCTCCTGCCCGCATCAAAGGCTCGCCAACAAAATCCGACCAGCGCGAAAATCACTATTGCGCTAACCAATCCAAACGCTGACGATACTGAGTGTTCAGGCGGCAAAATATAAAATGGGATGTGGATGGGGAACACCAGCATTTCGCTGTAACCCAATGCAAAATCAATTGCTCTGGAAAATTGCGAAACATCCACACCCTCTGTCATTGCCGGTTTGCCGAGAACCACGCTACGTGCAACCAAATAACCAATGACAATTAATATATGCAGAAAAGCTGTTAGCCAGTCAATTTTCTTTCTGTAAATCAGATCATGCGCTACTATAATCAGCGGGAAAACAATGGCCACTTCCTTGCTCCAAAGCGCCAATTGAAAACAAATCAGCGACAACCCGAGATAACGCCACCCGTTATTATTTTTTGGACTTTCGAAATAGGATCGATGGGCGAGCATCGCACCCAACAGAAAGAATGCTACGAGCGGTTCAACCCCGCCAATTATCCATGCGACGGATCCAACTTTAGTCGGGTGCAACACGAATATGGCGGCACCGACCGTGGCTGCCATTGCAGACCCGGCGACTACCTTGCGTATCAGCGCATAAACAAGACAGGTATTTGCCAAGTGCAGAAGCAGCAAAAAAGCATGGTATCCAAACGGGTTGCTGCCCCACAATTGATAGTTGAGCAACATGGGTACCAAAGTCATGGGAAGATAACGTTTCTCGGTGGTAATTTCGAGCGCAGAATTTTCCCACAGGCCTTTGGTAAAGTATCGCGCGAGATGACTGAAATTTCGAATGTAGGGGTTGTCCCTGACTTGCGGGACGTCATCAATAATAAAGTTCCCACTCAGGCCTGGCGCATAAATAATAAATGCAGCCACGAGCAATATGACCAGGCCGACATTATTCCGCAACCATGAAATTAAATATTGCTGCATCTCTGACCTTTTAAAATAGCTGAGGGTTGATTGTCACTTAGTATGCAGAGCATGCTTTTTTGCGTGGCTGGGAAACGGGGAATTGGTTAAGGAAGCGCTGATTAATTCCAAAACTGCGGTTCGATACACCCAAAGGGCGCGAGCACCTCTGCGAGGCATTTCCCGTTCGCCCCGAGTGCCCCGCGTAGCGCGGTGTATCGAGGGGTGCGAACGGGAAAGACTCACCACGAACGGACTTAATCAGCGCCCCCTTGTGATATTTGAAAGGTTGAGATTGCATGTTTACCCTAAACTTGACCTTCTAAACTCAGCAAGCATGGGGGTGCAATTATAGAATGCCGCGGCAGCATCATTGGCTTCTTGCGAGTTTTTTGAAATGTTATTTCCATATCACCCAACGTCCCCCGATGTTTTTGCTGTTGGAAAACGTGATAGGGGATAACACATCAACAATGCCATTATCTACAACTAAATAGTATCCTTGGTCTACCAATCCCTGTAAAAACTTATTGAATTCATACATTGATATCCATGCATACACTGGAGTGTAATAGCCAACAGGGGCAAAATTTCCGTAATAATCGAATAGAAAATCATTGTCACCGACAAAATAAACTTTAGGGTTGTCACCCGTGACCGATTTAACCTCAGCAATGGTGTTAAGGACATACTGTTCTGACACTTCCGACGGGTATATGAACTGCCCCTTCCCAGCATTATGCGCCTGGGTTGCAGCTTTATAGGTGATGCTATCTCCATACCAGATGGTGATTGATGCGATGAAGGTAATGGAAATGATGATCGCAAAGTTCCGGTAAATAAATGAACTTGCATGTTTGCCGGAATCTTTTTTCAAGACATACCCGGCGATATCCAGTAAAAGAAAAAACAGCAACAGAAAAACTGGCGATAGAACGATAAGGGCATTTTCGTGGCTCCTGCCAAAAAAGTATAGTGAATTTCCGATCGCCAGATAGATCAGGCACAAGCCAGCCGCCAGATAGTTACTGGATAGCATTAAGCGCAACCTGATCAGGAGTACGAATGTCAAACCTGACACCACCATTACATACCAGTAAAACGAAGTAGTCGCGATTTTAATAAAATAGAAGCCGATACGGATGTAATTAAAGTCGTTGGGCACATCCGGATTTCTGAAGAGCAGATAATGGGCGAGAGCGCACCCCAGAATAATTATAAGGTTAGGGTAACTGCTTTTTAAGAAAGTGGTCAGTGCCGTTGAGGCGGTCTTGAGTGCATGGCCGGGAATTATCGTCGTATTGATCAGGCACAGCGACAGCAGCAATTGAATGTACGCAGCGCTATAAATCATGCCAAAGTTATTGTGAAGCAACAGCATCAGTCCACAAAATAATCCAGCGTTCCAATGATATGGGCCCTTGAAATACACCAGCATCAGTAGAATCAGCCACATGTCATAGCGGATCGGCGTTCCCTGGAAGGAATGAACGGCATCTCCCGGCCCGGCATAAATACGCACCAGAACCAAGGCGATCAATAAAAAGGCGGGAAGCCGCTTATCCAGAAGCCATTTCCGGGAAAAGGCGAAAACGCCCAGAAACAATAAGTAATAAGCACATTGGCCGACAATCTGAATCGAATTCGGGACAAGTTGTAATTTCATCCAAGCCAATGCGATCAGTGACAGCAAAAGATCATACTGAAAGTAAATTTCCGAGATGCTCGTCCCATGAAACAGGCGCAAGGCAGGTGCAAGACTATATGAATAATCGTACCACTCGATTGGCGCGGTAGAAATGAAACACGCCGGGATAAGCACTAATGCTGCTAGCGCCAGCATCCAGTAGGGAGAGCGCTGTTGCAAATAATAGAACAATGCGGTTATCGGTATGAGCGCGATCACTACCTTAAGCGACCACGCGAAAATATCCGCCATTGAATGGCCATTCAAGGTGCTTACGGGAGGGTGAAAGCCGATGGAGCCAATAAACGCACACGCCACCACAATTGGCAATACAAGAAAATAGCGGGCATGGCCTTTGGCAAACCTGTTCCATGCGCCAGTCAGCACATAAGCGCAGAGCAGGTTGAGAAACATCAAGGCGTATAACGCATACAGCTCAATGCCGTCACGCTCCACCATTTCTACAACATACCAAGGGGGAATGTCCGCAGAATCGACCCTCAGATTCTGACTCCATATCCACGGGGCGAGCTGAAAATACCCGAAATACAACAGACCCGCGACAGCGGTGGCAAGCACAGCCATTTTCAGCAGATCTGCTGCGCGGATTGATTTTACATCCATGGCGTTTTGCTCGGAGTTGAGTTCATCATCTGCCAATATTAACTTACTCAGCGCGTCTTGCCATCAGGCGATTCACACAGTATTGGACAACGTCCCGAATTCCGCTCTATCTTTCAGCACCTCTTCAACCAGCGTCAAGCCAATACGTTCAGACTCTGCAGCGAATCCATAAACCAGCGCAGTGTCGCAAAGTATATTGATCACCCTCGGTACACCCCGGCTGGCCTCTGCGATTCTGGCACAAGCTGCGGTTGTAAAAAGCGGTAATTCCCGTCCCGCCTTGGCCAGCCGATGCTGGATGTAGCTCTTGACCTCAATGGGATCCAGCGGCTTGATATGGAAATCCACGGCGACCCGTTGAGCGAACTGTTGCAGATCAGGCCGTGTGAGCATGGCCTTTAGTTGGGGTTGCCCTACCAGAATAACCTGCAACAGTTGATGCTTGTCAGCATTGATATTAGAGAGCATGCGCAAAGATTCCAGCGCGTCCGGGTTGAGATTTTGTGCTTCATCCACGATCAGCAGCACACGCTTTTTTAATCCATGCTGTTCAATCAGAAAATGCTGGAAAACTTCATACAGGGCGACTTTGGATTTCCCTTCATAGGGCAGCCCAAAAGCGAGCATGATCCATTCCAGCAAATCGGCGATGTCTTTGTGGGTGTTGTACACCAGACCAACCACGTGACTGGCGGATAAATCGTTAAGCAAGTGCCGGATCAGCGTGGTCTTGCCGCAACCAATCTCGCCGCTTAACACCGAAAATCCCGCGCCATTTTTTATGCCGAATTCCATCATTGCGTACGCGTAAGCATGCCGACGGCCAAAATATAAAAAATCCGGGTCGGGCTGAATTGAAAAAGGTTTTTCTTTCAAGCTGTAGAACGTTTCGTACATGTTACCGGCACACCTATCGAATTAATATTACGCTTAATTGAATTACGCAGAGCGAATAAGCCTTGGCCACTCGTGCGGAAATTATACATTGAGAAACCTGCATGCAGGAGGCAGGCTTTGTACGCGAAAGCACAGAAGTGAATAGCTTTACTTGACTCGATGATGATATCTTTAACGCCGCAAGCAACAAACCGGAAAGATGACTCATGAAAAATGTCCTGCTCGCAATAATTTTATACTCTTGCGTGTCCGCCGCTTTCGGCGTGACCGAGGCACAACCTGCCGTGATTTATTGGGACTCGCAGGCAGGGAAGGCAATGCGTGCACGCATTCCGGCGGATGCGGATTACTGGGAATTAATCCCGGTGTTTGCGACGCAGGATACGCAATCCTACTGTTCGGTGGCCAGCGCCATCACTGTGCTCAATGCCATGCCGATAAACAAACCGGTGGATCCCACTTATGCACCCTATGCTTATTTTACCCAGCGTAACTATTTCACTCCTGAGGTAATAAAAATCATCAGTCCTCAAACCGTGTTACAGGTCGGCATGACTCGGGAGCAAATGTCAGAAACACTGGCTGCCCAAGGTGTCCGGGCAAAATCCATTGCAGGTGATACGCTGAACGATGAAGATCTGCGCACCTTGCTGCAAAAAGCGCTGCTAGAGGATGGACAGTTTGTGCTGGCGAATTATTTACGGGCAAATCTGGGACAAGTAGGGGGCGGGCATTGGTCGGTATTGGCGGCCTTTGATGCGCACTCCGATCGTGTCCTGATTCTCGATGTGGCCAAATATAAATACCCCCCGGCATGGGTTGCCATCAGTACCTTGCGCCAGGCGATTGCCACCATCGACACGACCAGCAATAAAGCACGAGGCCTGGTGATCGTTTCAAAATAAAAACTAACTAGTGCAATTTCAGCAGAAAGACGTTTTCCTGTAAACGGCTCAAGCCGCGTTGTTGAAAGCGCGGGTTTTGTGCCAGCACGTCCAGTTGTGCCAGTAAGTGCACCTCGGCGTGCTCGCCGTAGAGAGCTGCGACTTCGTCTGCAGAAACTGAAAAGGGCGGCCCCTGCATTTCCGTCTGGAGATAGTCGAGCGTAATGAGGAGAATCTGCGTTGCGGGTGGCAGAATGCTTATCAAGTGGCGGACATAACGTTCGCGCATTTCCTGCGGTAGCGCAATCAGCGCTGCACGGTCGTATGTCGCGTTCACTTTCCCCCTGCTCGACAAATCCTCTTTGTTCATCTCAAAAAAATCGCCGCACAGGATATGGATGCCATGCGCTTTGTAGCAGCCAAATTTTCCGCGGGTGATTTGTTTTGGGGCGTAACCATTTTCCTGGAAAAATGCTTGCACCGCGACATCGCTCAGTTCTACACCCACAACCGGATGTCCCTGCTGGCGCAGCCATAGCAGGTCGCGACTTTTTCCGCACAGCGGTACGAATATCAGGCTGTCGCGGGCAAGATGCAATTCTTGCCAGTATTCACACAAATAAGGATTAATTCCGTTCTGGTGAAAACCGATTTTTTCCTGCTTCCACCGTTCCAGCCAAAAATCATTTTGCATATTTATCCTGGCAGATATTCAAAAGATACTGCTTTTACTTAAGGCACTCAATGCGCGATGAAGATAAACCAGATCAGACCGCTGACAACCAAAGCCACAGTGACGATAATTATTATTTTTTGTAACGTATCCATATTTTTCTCCTGGGTCATGTAAAGGGCTGGGCAACAGAATCTGTGCCAGCCGAATTGTCTTATAAATTATCCGCTCTCACCATATGTTTCCAGTCGAACATAGAAGCGGGCGGCTTTGCTGTAATATTCAAGTATTGTTGCTCTCATTAAATTAAACAAAATCCCGTTAACTCGTCCCGTGAAGGTGATATACCCCATGCGCAACTTATCCGGCCTCATCATCGCTATCTCCTGTTTGATGTGGATGCCTGCCCAAGCGCAAGCCGCCAAGCCAGCTTTTCGCGACTGCCCGGGCTGCCCGGGAATGGTCAGGATTCTTGCGGGAAATTTTGCCATGGGCTCTCCAAAAACTGAGGCGGGGCGCGAGAAAGACGAAGGTCCTGTGCATCAAGTTAATATTGCTGGTTTTGCCTTAAGCAGAACTGAGATTACCCGCGGCCAGTTTGCCGCCTTCGTGAAAAAAACCAAATACAACACGGGAGATAAATGCTGGACACTGGAGGGCGGAAAATATGACTCGCGCAAGGGCAATTGGAGCGAACCAGGTTATCCCCAGGACGACCAACATCCGGTTACCTGCATTAACTGGGATGACGCTCAAGCCTATGCCGCATGGTTGTCCCAAAAAACCGGCAAACAATATCGTCTGCCGACAGAGGCCGAATGGGAATACGCCGCCCGAGCTCATACCAAAACACCACGTTATTGGGGAGGAGGAAACCCCGAGGAGGCTTGCATATATGCTAATGTGGCAGACAAAACTGCACAATCCCGGATCAAGGGTGCATTATCCTGGTCGGTACACAATTGCACAGATGGATTTGCTTATACTGCTCCCGTGAGCCATTTCAAGGCCAATGCGTTCGGACTAAGGGATATGCTGGGGAATGTTTGGGAATGGACAGAAGACAGTTATCATGACAGCTATAAAGACGCTCCGATTGATGGCAGCGCCTGGGCAGGAGATGGCGAAAAACGTGTGCTTCGCGGCGGCTCATGGAACAACGAACCCCGGAATGTGCGCGCGGCTATACGGAACGGTAACAAGCCGACGCAGCGTTTCAGCATTTTCGGATTCCGCGTGGCCAGAACGTTTCCTTAAGCACGAACAGGTTTAATTTTACTGGCCAAAATGCAGGGCTGAGGGAAGGATAAGATTACAATGAAGCTCTAGTTGGCAATGTATGTCTGCTGGTGCACAGAGCAGGGATTCCGGCCATGTTCAAATTAAAAAATTGCTAGGGTACGAAACCCACCGATCTCCATGGGGCGCCCCACTATCTGACCAGAGTCGGGTTCGTTTTTTTAAAGTGTGGGGGTGTCGACTGTATTGTGTATTATTAATCCCCTGAAAATGTCTTCCTTTAAACATAAATCGATCTGGCTTCTTAAACTTTCGTCGAGCGTATTGATCGGGGTCATTCTTTGTTCTCCCCTACAGCTGCTGGCAGAAGGGCAAGCAGTTTCACCCCCCGCAGAGCAACCTGTTTCACAACCTGTTCCCCCGGTTCTTACCCCAGCAGAATCATCTGTTCCTCCTCTCGAGCAACCAGTTTCGTCCCCTCTATTAAAAGCCATGGAAGAACCGCATGATTATTTGTCCGAGAAAATTGTCCGACTGGCAAACTCTCTGGATCATTTCTTCGGAGGTAATCGTCATTATCAGGAAAGCAACGACAGCGCAGTTCAGCTGGATTTTACCCGGGTGACGGGATATGGCGGCGATCGCAAGTTCAATCTTGCAGCCAAAGCCAATTTAAGGTTACCTGCCACCGAGGGGCGATTACATTTGTTGCTCGAAACAGATCCTGAACAAAATACCACTGACACAACGCAAGACCAGGTAGCAACGAATACTAATAATAAGGGCATTACACCCGGCAGCAAAGTCACCGCGTCCGGGAATGTTGCCTTGGCGGGACGCTATGAGAACGCACCAGAAAATTTCTGGCATTTCAAGACCGATGCGGGGCTTAAATTCCCTATTCCCATTAAGCCTTTTGTCCGCTCGAGAGCCAGCTTTGCCAAGCCGGTAGGTGATAACTGGCGACTAAAAGCAGCGGAGTCTGTTTATTGGTTTAATACCCTAGGCGTGGGCGAAACTACTCAGCTTGATTTGGAACGCTTGATAAGCGAGCCGATGCTGTTTCGTGCCAGCAGTAATGCCACATGGCTCAATGACAAACAGAATTTCGACTTGCGCCAGGATTTTTCTGTTTATCACACACTGGATGATCGGACAGCTTTGCTGTATCAGGCGAGTGTAATCGGGGTAAGTAATCCGCAATATCAGGTTATGGATTATGTCGTTTTAATCCTTTATCGTTATCGATTGCATAAAGACTGGATGTTTTTGGAATTAAGTCCGCAATTGCATTTTCCCCGAGAAAGAAATTATCGACTTAGTCCGACGCTCAGCATGCGTCTGGAGGTGTTGTTCGAGGGAGCAAAATAATATGAAAACTATTCTTGTTACCGGCGGGGCCGGTTACATCGGCTCGCATACCTGTGTTGAACTGCTTGCAGCGGGATACGTGGTAGTGGTGGCGGATAATCTTTGCAATAGCAGTCAGGAATCTCTCCAGCGTGTTGAGCGCATTGCCGAAAAACCACTTGTTTTTTATCAGGCTGACATGCGCGATGCTGATGCAATGAAACAGATTTTTTCCAGCCACACAATTGATGCGGTGATCCATTTTGCCGGGCTCAAGGCGGTCGGAGAGTCAGTCCAGAAACCCCTGCTGTATTACGACAATAACGTCAATGGCAGTCTGGTTTTGATTGAAACCATGATTCAGCATGGGGTGAAGACGCTGGTATTTTCCTCTTCCGCCACGGTGTATGGCGCTGATGCACCTGTGCCTTATCGTGAAGATGCGCCGACCAGGCCGGTGAACCCCTATGGCCGTACCAAGCTGATGGTAGAAGAAGTGCTGCGTGATGTAGCCGTATCCGATGCGGCGTGGCGGGTAGCATTGCTGCGTTATTTCAATCCGGTCGGCGCCCATCCGAGCGGATTGATCGGCGAAGATCCCAGTGGTATCCCCAATAATTTGATGCCCTACGTTTGCCAGGTGGCAGGGGGTCGTCGTTCCGAATTGAATATATTTGGCGGCGATTATCCGACTACTGATGGTACCGGGGTGCGGGATTATATTCATGTGGTTGACTTGGCAGTGGGGCATGTCAAAGCATTGCAGCGTCTGGTCAGTCGGCCCGGCGTGTTAGCGGCGAATCTGGGTACTGGCCGCGGCACCAGCGTGCTGGAATTGGTGCAAGCCTTTGCTGCGGCTGCCGCGCAGCCTGTTCCATATCGTATTGTCGATCGACGTCCCGGCGACCTGGCTGCTTATTGGGCTGAGCCTGCTTATGCCAGGCTGGAGCTGGATTGGTCTGCCAGGTATGACCTGGAACATATCTGCCGCGACGCATGGCGATGGCAGCAAATGAATCCGAATGGATATAACAGTTAAATGAAATCTCAAAGGGCAGACTGAATTTTTCGTGGTGTCCTCGACAGGAATCGAACCTGTAATTGACCCTTAGGAGGGGCCGGTTATATCCATTTAACTACGGGGACAGCGTAAGCTGCGCGCGCATTTTAGCTCAACACCACACAACTGACACGACCCAATTTAAATGACACGCCACAAATTATCCGCTACGGTGATCGCTATCGGTGTGGTCAGCTTCCTGAACGATTTGGCATCGGAAATGGTGACACCGTTTATTCCGATACTCATCGCTACCGTGCTCGGTGCAGGGCCGGTTATTCTGGGTCTGGTGGAAGGAGTGGCCGACGCGGCGGCGAGTTTGATCAAGCTGTGGGCGGGGCGTTATTCCGACGGCAAGCACGGGCGGCGCAAAAAACTGATGGTGTTTGGTTATGGCCTGTCCAATCTGGCGCGTCCGCTGCTGGGCATCGCGTCAAGTTGGGGCGGGCTGTTGTTGTTGCGCAGCCTGGATCGTTCCGGCAAAGGGTTGCGCACTGCGCCGCGTGATGCATTGCTGGCGGATAGCGCACATTCTTCAATTCAGGGTTATGCGTTCGGCTTTCATCGTGCCATGGATAATGCCGGTGCGCTGGGCGGCACGCTGCTTGCGATTGCCGCGCTGAGCTGGATGCACTGGCCGGTGCGAGAAGTAATTTTGTGGTCTGGAGTACCGGGCATGCTGGTGCTGCTGACGCTGATATTCGGTGTGCGCGAACCGCT
>JBDTPU010000021.1:0-2951 GCA_039932535.1 Gallionella sp.
CCTGTCCTTGGCGAATGATTTCTGCTTTGCTCATATTCAACAACGGCGCATGCACCGTGAGTGGATGTCCTTCCACAGCCGCTTTGGTGGCCAGATTTGCCATGCGCTCGAATGCTTCGATAAAGGCGGGGCGACAATCCGGATAACCGGAATAATCGACTGCGTTCACACCGATAAAAATATCCTGCGCCTGCAACACTTCGGCCCATGCCAAGGCCAGTGACAGCATGATGGTATTGCGTGCGGGAACGTAAGTCAGCGGAATGCCCTGGCTGGCTTGTTGTGGAACCGCAATATTATTATCCGTCAGTGCCGAACCGCCGAAACCGGTGAGGTCAATCTTCACCACGCGATGTTCATGCGCACCCAGCGTTTGCGCAACGCGCTGCGCAGCGGCCAGCTCGGCGTGGTGGCGTTGCCCGTAATCCACGCTCAACGCATAACAGAGGTAGCCCTGTGCACGCGCCATCGCCAGCACCGTGGCGGAATCCATGCCGCCAGATAAAAGCACCACTGCGTTTTTCATTCCATCAGTGTCCGGGAGTGTTGTTCCACAAAATTTTATGCATCTGGAGTTGCATACGAACCGGCAATTGGTCGCGCAGTATCCAGTCGGCCAACTGAGTGGCATTCAGCGTGCCGTGCGCGGGCGAGAATAGCACGGTGCATTTTTCGGTGAGATGATGCTGCTGCATGATTTGTTTTGCCCATTGGTAATCGTTTTCATCGCACAGCACGAATTTTATTTCATCGTGCGGAGTCAACAGCGCGAGATTTTCCCAGCGATTTTTTTCCACCTCACCGGACGCCGGGGTTTTGATATCCACTACGCGCATCACGCGCGCATCCACTGCGCCGATATCAATTGCGCCGCCGGTTTCCAAGGACACTTGGTAACCCGCATCACATAAGGCGTGCAACAAAGGCAGGCAATTTTTTTGCGCCAGCGGTTCACCGCCGGTGACGGTCACATAGCGCGGCGCATAGTCGGCCACTTGCTGGAGAATATTTTCAAGACTCATATTTTGTCCTCCGGTAAAAGCGTACGCGGTGTCGCAATAAGTACAGCGCAACGGGCAGCCGGTCAGGCGAACAAATACCGTGGGCAGTCCAACGCGAGTGGTTTCGCCTTGCAGGGAGTAGAAAATTTCAGTGATGCGCAGTTGCGCTTCCGAACGAACTGACATGAGGACTACTTGGTCGCAGCGAGCAGCTTCCTGGCTTTGGCGGCGGCTTCGCTGGCGGGATGTTTGGCGATGAGTTGCTTGAGTGTTTTGTGCGCTGCAGCGGGTTGCTTTAACCTTCGCTGGCAGCCCGCAATTCCCAGCAATACGTCCGCTGTCTTGGGTGTATCAGGAAAATCCTTGAGCAAGCCTTGATAGGTATCCAGCGCGCCCTGGTAATCCTTAAGCGCAAATTGGGCATTGCCCAGCCAGTAATTCACATTGGGAACATGTACGGAATCGGGATACTTTTTGAGAAATGCCTGAAATGCCTTGACCGCACTCGCATGACTGCCCGCTTTGAAAAAACCATAGGCAGCCTCTAAAGCGCGATCCTCGTATACCGGGTCGGATGGATCGACAGGAACAGCAGCCAATGCTACAGGTGTTTTAGCGGCAGCTTCTTCAGCCGATTCAAAATGGCGCAAGCGCGTATCTAGATCCACATAAAAATCTTTTTGGCGCTTTTCGGCATCCTGCAGACCATGCGCTGTTTCTTCATTCTGTCCGCGCAATTTACGGATTTCCGTATTCAGCGCTTCAATCTGGCCTTGCAGATCCAGCATGGATTTGGTCTGCTCCTTGAAGGCATCTTCCAGCTTCAATTCCAGCTTCAGTACGCGCGCCTCGAGTTGCTTGATTTGCGCCCGCGCATCGTCGTCTTCCAATATTCCCGCTTGCGCGGGAATAACGAAACACAGACTCAACAGTAACAGCGTGCGTTGCTTCAGCATAGGGGCTACTTTAATACTTTATATCGCTCCGGCGATTCTGTGCCCATGCAGCTTCGTCATGACCCGTGGCTTTGGGTTTTTCTTCGCCATAGCTGGCGGTTTCGATCTGGCTGGCTTTCGCGCCGCCCAATACCAGCATCTGCTTCAGGCCATCAGCACGACGCTGGCCGAGCGCCAGGTTGTACTCGGGGCTACCGCGTTCATCGGCATTACCTTCCACGTGAACTTTGCGATCAGGATGTTCGCTCAAATATTTTGCATGCGCAGCTATCACAGGCTTATCGGCATCCTGCACGGCAGACACATCGCGCGGGTAATAGAAACTACGCTTGGCGAGCATGCTGGTCGAATCATTTAAAGGATCAACCTCAACCACGGGCGCAGGTGCGGATTTGGCTTCCGGTGCCGGAGCGGTGACTTCGGGTGCAGGCGCGGGAGCTTCAACTACCGGAGCCTTTGGTTTCGGACTGGCGCAGGCCGCAAGCACTAACACCATACTGATCATGAGTTTTTTCAAGATGCTTCTCCTTTGCTGATTTATTATTAGGTGAGCCTCTATAAACGAGGACCCCATACTGGTTCACGTGCATCGCCGCTTTGGGTGAACATATGTTGCTGCACACGGCCATCGCTGGATACAGTCGCCAATATACCACGACCGCGCGCCTCGCTGGCAAACAGGATCAGTTTCCCGTTCGGCGCATAACTGGGTTTCTTTTCCCATCCGCCTGCGCTGAGAATTTCTACCTGTCCGCTCTGAAAATCCTGTGCGGCAATATAAAATTTGCCGTTAATAAAATGTGTGTAGACAAATCCTTTACCATCCGGGCTATACCGCGGCGAATAATTGTTACCCTCGCCAAAGGTCATGCGCTGTGCTGTGCCCCCCTCCACGAACATGCGGTAAATTTGCGCGCTGCCGCCGCGATCCGAGGTAAACAGCAGCGATTGTCCATCCGGCGAAAAATTCGGCTCGGTATCAATCGCACCGCTG
>JBDTPU010000022.1:0-1894 GCA_039932535.1 Gallionella sp.
ATGTGCCATTGCCGCACTCTGCCCATGCCCCGGCAAATCCACCGCCAGCACTGGAAAATGTTGCGCCAGTTTTTCCGCAACTCCGCCCCACATCCCGCCATGCATGCCCCAGCCGTGGATGAGCAACAGCGGCGCGCCAATGTCACCGCTGCCTGCGTATTCATAGCGATCAACGTGCAAGCTCATGCAGCGTTTCTATCAGGCGGGTCACGTCTGCTACGCTATGCGTGGCGGACAAGGTGATGCGCAAGCGCGCCGCTCCTGGCGGCACGGTGGGCGGACGAATCGCCGCGACCCAGATGCTGCGTTCACGCAGGGCATTGCCAAGATCAAGTGCCGCCTTATTGTCGCCTATCAGCAACGGTTGTATCGCAGTAGCTGAGGGCATCAATTTCCATGGCACCTCGCGCAAGCCATCGCGCAATTGCGCGATCAATCTTTGCAAATGCGCGCGCAATTGGTCGCCATTTTTTATCAGTTGCAGACTCTCCAGCAGCGTGCTCGCCAAGGCGGGCGGCGTGGCAGTCGTGTAAACGTAGCTGCGCGCATGGTTGATGAGCGTATTAATCACTACCTGTTCCGCCGCGACAAACGCGCCAAACACGCCCGCCGCTTTGCCCAGCGTCGCCATGTAAATGATGCGGGGAGAATTTAAATCCCCCCCAGCCCCCCTTTTGCAAAGGGGGGAGTCAGGAATTTTTTCCGGCACTACTCCCCCTTTATCAAAGGGGGGTAGGGGGGATTTAAAATGAAACAGCGAGCCGCGCCCCTGTTCTCCCAGCACACCGAAACCATGCGCGTCGTCGACCAGCAGCCACGCATCATGCTGTTCACACAACGCCAGCAATTCCGGCAACGGCGCGAGGTCGCCATCCATGCTGAACACCGCATCGGTGATGACAAGTTTGCGCCCACTCCTGGCTTGCTCCAGTAATTGAGCCAGTTGGGTCATATCGGTGTGGCGATAGCGCTTCACTGTGGCGCGCGACAGCTGCATCGCGTCATTCAGCGAGGCGTGATTGAACTTGTCGGCAAACACCGTATCACCCTTGCCAACCAGCGCCTGCACGACGCCAAGGTTCGCCATGTATCCGGTGGAAAATAACAATGCGGCAGGTTTTCCTACGAAGGCCGCGAGTTCATGTTCCAGCTGATGATGCGTAGTGTGATGCCCGCTGACCAGATGCGCGGCACCCGCTCCCACGCCATGTTGCTGCGCGCCTTGTTGCAGCGCGGCGATGAGCTGCGGATGATTGGCCAGACCGAGATAATCGTTGCTGCAGAATGATAAATAGGATTTTCCGTCTACCCTGATGTGCGGTGCTTGCGGACTTTGCAGCATACTCCGTTGACGTAATAGTCCCAGCGCGGCACGTTCATTCAGTTCGGATTGCAGTGCGGAAAATAGCATCAGAAGCGTGGATTTGTGTGGAAGCGGATTCATCCGCGATTAACTTTTGTCGCTGTTAAAACTTGTACTGAGCCTCTCGAAAGTGACCCATCAGCGTCATTGTTTGTCGGCAACCGAATACATGCCCAGCTTGGCCAGCAAAGCGCGATCGCGTTCTGCTTCAGGATTGCTGGTAGTTAATAATTGCTCGCCATAAAAAATAGAATTCGCTCCGGCCAGAAAACACAATGCCTGTATCGCATCCGACATCTGCTGACGTCCTGCCGACAGCCGCACCCGTGCGGTCGGCATGGTGATGCGCGCCACCGCGATGGTGCGCACAAAATCCAGCGGATCAATATCTTCGACATATGCAAGTGGCGTGCCTTCAACTTTAACCAGATTGTTGATCGGCACGCTTTCAGGATAGGGTTCGAGATTGGCCAGTTGCGCGAGCAAGCCCGCGCGCTGCGTCAGATTTTCGCCCATGCCGACGATGCCGCC
>JBDTPU010000023.1:0-1671 GCA_039932535.1 Gallionella sp.
TCGCCTTGCGCGCCGCTGTTCGGTTGAAAACTCATTTTTGCGAAGCCGGTGATTTCGCTCAAGGATTGATCCAGACTGGCGATCACCTCCTGATAACCCGCCGCCTGTTCGATGGGAACAAACGGATGGATGTTGGCGAACTCCGGCCAGGTCAGCGGAATTAATTCGGCGGCGGCATTCAGTTTCATCGTGCAGGAGCCCAATGAAATCATCGAGTGCGTCAGTGACAAATCTTTATTTTCCAGGCGCTTGATGTAACGCATCATCTCCGATTCGGAATGATAGGTATTGAAAACCGGATGCTGCAGGATAGGTGTACTGCGAATTTTGAGCGACGGTTGTTGCGCAAAAATCTGTGTCGCGGTTACTTGCGAGGCGGTCTTGCCGGCCGCTTGGGCGAACACCGCGATGATCGCATTCAGATCATCCGCATCAGTGGTCTGGTCAACAGAAATGGTAATTGCGTTATCCGTATAACGGAAATTGATCTGTGCGGCTTCGGCGAGTTTTTTGATCCTGGCATTGTCTGTGCCGCTGATTTTCAGCGTATCGAAGTAAACACCTTCGGCCACTGCATAGCCCAATTTTTTTAATTCCGCGGCCAGCGCGACGGCAGATAGATGCACTTGCAGCGCAATGCCTTGCAGCCCTTCCGACCCGTGATACACCGCGTACATGCTGGCCATGATGGCGAGCAGCGCTTGCGCGGTGCAAATGTTCGAGGTTGCCTTGTCGCGGCGGATATGCTGCTCGCGTGTCTGCAATGCCATGCGCAATGCGCGATTGCCTTGCGCATCAACCGACACACCAATGATGCGTCCCGGTATCGAACGCTTATAAATTTCGCGACAGGCAAAGTACGCGGCATGCGGGCCGCCATAACCCATCGGCACACCAAAGCGCTGAGTACTGCCGATCACTACATCGGCACCCCATTCGCCCGGCGGCGTTAGCAATACCAAACTCAACACATCGGCAGCAACCGCAATTGCAGTGCCGTTCGTTTTGGCCTTGCTTGCAAAATCAGCATAATCGTGAACCTTGCCGTCCGCGCCGGGATACTGGAGCAACGCGCCGAAGATGCTGTTGTTCAGCGCTGTAGTTTTAAAATCGCCGATGATTAATTCGATCCCCATCGGCGCCGAACGCGTCTTCAATAAATCGATGGTTTGCGGATAACAATCGCTGGAAACAAAAAATTTATTCGCGCCATTTTCAATTGCCTCGCGCGAGCGATTACTGAACAGCATCGCCATTGCTTCGGCGGCTGCGGTGGCCTCATCCAGCAAAGAGGCATTGGCGATTTCCATGCCGGTCAGATCCATGATCATGGTCTGGAAATTCAGCAAAGCTTCCAGACGCCCTTGCGAAATTTCCGCCTGATAAGGCGTGTACGCGGTATACCAGCCGGGATTTTCCAGCACGTTGCGCTGCACCACTGCGGGCACGATGGTGTTGTAATAACCCAGGCCAATATACGTTTTGAACACTTTATTTTTTGCGGCGACACTGCGCAAGTGTTTGTGATATTGAAACTCGCTCATTGCGCTGGGCAAATCCAGTGGCTTCTTCAAGCGAATCGCGGCAGGCACCGTTTGCGCAATCAACTCATCAACGGAGCTTGCGCCGATTTTTTCAAGCATGGCAGTTATATCGCGTGCGCGCGGACCG
>JBDTPU010000024.1:0-2951 GCA_039932535.1 Gallionella sp.
AATATTTTTTTCTAGTTGCGTTTTGTCGGAATCATCCAGAAAAAGATCGGCATAAGGAAAAGCATCTTTCACATTCTGCCCTAATTTTTTGCCTTCTTTTTCGTCCCTCTCGATTAAAGATTCTGCGTGCATTCTGGATTTTTCTTGCTTATGGTGATTCGATTTGGCTATTCTGGAAGCTAGCCTAGTGACTCGTGATTCTCTAGGTGCATAAACTGCAATAGCATAAAAGCCGCGACCATATATATTGCGTAATACTTCAATTTCTTCAGGATGCTTTAACGAATGCAGAATAAATGCGTTACCGTTGTCGTTATCCTCAAACTCTAGTTTTCTGGCTTTATCAATACCTAACAACGAAAGCAAAGCAACCGCGCCACCATTTTTTGATTCCGTACGTATATTTGTACCGGCGGTCATCAAGTGATCTAAGCGCGCCTCTTCAGTTTCCTTCGAGTAATCTACGCCCAGGAATTCTTGAATTATGTCGCTGAGTCGAATTTTGTCTTTTGGCACTCTGTAGCCAACAGTTTCCAACTCTCTTTTAAGAATAGAACAAACTGACTTTAGATCGGTACCCGTAGGGCCAATTAGCCCAAATACAAGCTCCGGATGGCTTATTCGACGAACCGGCTGGGCGGCAGACGAACCCCCTGTTGATTTGCCTCTTTTTTTAATATCGGCCATTAAACTTTATGCTGTTAAGAATAATTGGCCATTGCTAAACAAAAAATACATAACACCCCCAACCTAGATAGCACATACTATCGATCGCACTTTAACTTCGTAACGCAATCAATTGATTATTAATTTTTTAACTGCTCGCAGCATAATCACCTTAGACAGTTTTTTTCTAAATGTAAAGTAGCACAAATTTCTAAATCGAGTACATAATTAATTGAAAAGCAAATGAAGTAAATTAAGGGGGCTCGGATAAGAATTTAAGGAATACGAAGCGGATTCGGTATAAGCCGATTAGCCGGTGACCTATCGAGCGACAGCATATGAATGACCAATTGAATCCGATCCTGAATTAAAGAAGAAGGCAAAGTTGAACAAAAAAGTATTATCTATTTCCGCAATCGTACTCGTCCTGTTTGCGGCGATATTTTTTCTGCTGCCCAAACCGCTTGCAGAACCGTTCACGCAAACCAGGCTGGATGCGCTGAACCGATCCGGCCAGCCGGTGTTGGTTGCCATCCATGCGGACTGGTGCTCAACCTGCAAGACGCAAGAGAAGATTTTGCAGGAGTTGTTGCCGCAATCTGCATTCAAGAGAATCACGCTGCTGCGCATGGACTTCGACCAGCAGAAGGAATTGGTGCGTTCATTCGGCGTTCAGTACCAGAGCACGCTGATCGTATTCAAGAATGGCCGCGAGGCGGGTCGCTCGACGGCGGAGCAGAGCCCGGTGCGCATCGCGGAATTGTTGCGCCTGAGCCTGTAAAGCATTTAAGCGAATCGAGGCAAAAATTGAATTCATCAATGCTTCAGCGCTAAAGAAATTCTCCGAACTGTTAAATGCCTATGTGCGTTAACTCACAGACAGCCAGTCAAAATCTTCATACCCTCTTCTCTATACTCGGCCTTCAATAATCTGGGGCAAGTCTTGCATTCATACGTTATTTGAATCAAATCGAAAGCTTGATCCCGGCATTGACCTCCCAACACTATCGCGAGGTACAACATCATGAACACAAGAAAAGTAATGCAAATTATTTCGTGCAGCTTGTTGTTACTCGTTGCCGGCTGTAGTGGCGGTGACGGTCGCGTTGGTGGTGGAACACCGCAACGTGCAGCTTTCAGTGGCGACTATGCCGGTTTTCGTGCGGTCGCAGCAACGAATGTGATAGTGCCAGGTGATGTCATCACCGAAGCGAACAATTGGGGTGGATATTATTTCAAGCTTGCAAGCAACGTGACCAGTGTGCGCGTTTCCATCACCGGAGCCGCAGGCTCAGCTGGGGGTAACGGCAACGGTGGCACAGGGGGAGTCGGCTCATTCGACCTCCTGCCTGCATTTTTAACGTCGCAAAGCGCGACTGGATTCTGGGTAACACTGGGACAGTCGGGACGTCCATCTGCCGGTGAGACTGGGCCAATTACCAACTTCGTCGCTTTCAACGGCGGTGGCGCCGGTACGGATTGGTCAGCCGGGGAAAACACATATACCTACGCGGCAGGCGGTGGCGGCGGCTCCGATGTTCGCCTGGTCTTTGCCGGTAGTCTTAGCGATCCGCATGCGGCAGTAGATCCGTGCGCTGCTCCCGCCTCGCGCATCGCGGTGGTCGGCGGTGGTGGTGGCGGTACAAATAACGGCGCGCAGGGCGGTTTAGGCGGCGGATTTAATAGCAGCGGTGGTAACGGAACCACCGGTGGCGGAACAATCGGTACCGGCGCAACCACATCGGCCGGGGGCAGCATCGGAGGAGTATTGTGCAGCGGCGGCAACGGCTTGCAGGATACCACTGAGGGTTGGGCCGGTGGCGGCGGTGGCGGCTATTATGGCGGCGGCGCGGCGGCGGCACACGACGGTGGCGGAGGCGGTAGCGGTTACCTGCTTTCCGCTTCGGGTGTCACGCAGGTGAGCACCGCAGATGGCACCCAAGGCAGCAACGCTGTTACTGATCGCAACGGCACATTTACGATTACCGTTCATTGAGTTAAGGAAGCAGGATCGGCGGCGCCGTGGTTCCCAGCCACGGCGCCGTTGCGTTCGTAAAACCGTTTGGCCTCAACGCAGAATCGCTGCGCATAATAGGCCGCCTCAACAAATGCCCAGTACAAATACTGATTGCCGTTCATGGTGTTGCCAGTCCCCTTCTTCTTGCCGTTGCTGATGCCCTGACTATTGACACGGCGTGCATAAGGGGTTCGCATCGCGGAATTGTTGCGCCTGAGCTTGTGAAAGGGAGTTAAAGGGGGTAGCTTCGAAGAAAAGTTAAAAGGGG
>JBDTPU010000025.1:0-4311 GCA_039932535.1 Gallionella sp.
GCCAGCCGCCGCGGCATTGCTGCTTTGCCCGGCTGGGCGGTGCAAAGTTATCTGGAAGCCGGATATGTGTTGGGTAAACGCATCGGAAAAAATGGTTTGCACGCCGAACTGTATGCGGTGACCAGTGAGCAGTTTGGCGAGTTAGCCTATATCAAGGATTTTATAGAGACCGTGCGTGCGGTGAGTTTTAAACGGCTGAAAAATCTGGTGCCGTTACAGGCAAGATAATTTTAGATCACAGTAAGCGGAGCATTCCAATAAGTCACAAGATAATAAATTCCCCAAATCACCAAGGCCACCACGACGATCCACAGCCAGGCCGGCACGTTTCCTTTGCGTTCTGAAATACCCGCGCTTTCATAAATATATACCGCATGTTCCGGCGCATCTCCGACACCCGGTTGGGTGTTGTTGATTTTTATATTTTCAATTTTTTCGTTTGGCGAATCAGTCATGGCAGTTTGGCCTGGTTGGTGGAGGCAGTCTTGATGGCGGCAGGCTGATCGATCTGGAGAACCTGCGGATCGATCTGCTGCCGATCAGCGGCTTCGGATAACGATGCCCAGATTTTTGCCCGCGCTTCAGCCCGCTGAACTTTTGCAACACCCACTTTCGCTTGTGGCGGCCCGCTCGCCGAACAAAAATTGATGATGGGCAGCATGACGTTGTTACATGTTGCAAGCAGCCAGGGCACGCTGGAGGTGCAGAAACCGGAGGTCTGCTCCGGTTTGGTGAGACCCGCCTGATTCAATGAAGCGATATGCGCATTCACTCGCAACGACTGTACATAATGGACGATGTCCCAGATTTGTTCCGGCGTGAATGCATCCGCGAAGGATGGCATGGGTGTGCCGCCGATACCCGCTGTGATGGTTTTGAAAATGTGACGTCCATCGTGGCCGAGCTTGACACCACCCGGCACACCGGCTGGCAAGGTGAAATTGGCGGGAGTAATCGGGTTACCCCAGTTATCGGAGAGCGATCCCGGAGGCACACCGTCACCCAGCCCGGCGGCGCCATGACAGGCGACACAGATGGTGCCGAATTGTTGCTGTCCGCGCGCGATGGATGCCATTGTTACCGGAGGTTCTTCAGGAATCGGTATTGCAACGCCGGGCTTTTCATTTTTCCAGCGCACGGAAAAAGTCTTGATGAACTGGATGACGGCGAGCCGCTCCTGGATAGAGATTTCATACCAGGGCGGCATCGCAGTACCCCACAGTCCGTGGCTGACCGTGATGAATAAATCTTCGTCCGAGGGCAGCGAATCCGCGCCGCCGACGGTGGAGCGAAATTTGAATGTGCCGGAAGTGAAATCACGCGGCTTCGGATTCAGGAAGCGCGCGGACGGACCGTTGCCGTCGCCCCTTACGCCGTGGCAGCCGACGCAACGGCGAAAATAAACCTGTTTGCCCAGAGGCACAAGGCCTTGAGATTTTTCCATACTGCTCGACTGGAGTGCGGCACCCGTGCTTAAGCGCGTCGAGACGAAGGTTTCGCGCCAATCATCAATCGAGGTGCCGAGCTTCTGCAAATAAGCAATCAGCGCGACTCCGTCTTCGTTGAGTTCGGGAACATTCTTTCCGCCGGTATTTTTATACAGCCACGGAAAACGCGGCATGATGGAATCCGGCACGACATCGCGTGGATTCCAGTGGTGCGCGGTCTGCCAATCATTGCCGTATTTTCTGCCGACGCGCGTGAGGTCAGGGCCTATCCGCCGTGTACCCAGCATGTGCGGCTGGTCATACACATATTCTCCCGCTTGTGAAACCGGCCCCCAGCGCTGAGCTTCGCCGGTTACCGGACGCACGTATTGCGAATGACAATACCAGCAACCTTCACGGATATAAACCTGGCGGCCTTTTTGTTCCAGCGGTGTGTAATCGGCGACTTGTATGATTTGGCCGGTAACCGCGGAGGTGACCGTGGGATTGTAGGTCTGCGGCAAGATTGAAGGCAGGATGCCCTGAACTATGACCGCCAAAAAGAAAAATGTAATCCCGGCAATAATGAATACTGTCGAAGGACGACCATACCAGGTCACTTCCACGACGGCCGGTTGCGTCTCGGAAACGGGCACCGCTGCGTTTACCGCAGGAATATTCATGGGCATGCCTTGGCGTGCGGTCATGACCAAGTTGACCGCCATTAGTAAAAAACCGATATCCATCGTGGCGCCAGCCAATGTGCGTATCAACCACCATGGCTTCATCTCGACTACCGTATCGACGAAATTGCTGCCGTATTCGAGCATGCTGCCTTGTATGAGGCCTTGCGCTGCGAGTCCGGCCAGCATCACCGTGGTACCGGCGATGGTCAGCCACACATGCCAGCTCGCCAGTTTCCAGCTCCACAGATGGTGACCCGTGACGCGCGGCCACACGTAATAAATCGAACCCACCGCGGCCAGCACAAAAGTTGCGAACACCGTGAAGTGCGAATGCGAGATTACGTAGTCAGTAAAATGGGTGAGCTCCTGTACCCGGCGCAGTGCCTCGGTTGATCCCTGAAAGCAGCCGACCAGATAAAAGAATGTTGCCAGCAGCAGAAATTTGGCCGCATAGCTGTCCCCGTCCCGCCCGCCGATAATCGCGCCCCAGCGTCCTTTGGCCGTGCCAAACAAGTTAACGATGACAGCCCATACGGGGATGATCAGCAGCATGCTGGTGACAATCGAAATGGTCTGGTTATGATACGGAATCGGACTGAACAGGTAATGGTGCGTACCGACAAATGGGTAGAAAAATGCCAGCGTCCAGAATCCGAGCAGCGAGAGTCGATGGCTGTATAAGGGCGCTTTGATGGCCAGCGGAATAAAATAATACATCATGGCAAGGCCCGCTGGCGTGATCCATAGCCCCACTACGTAATGGATGTAGAGTCCATGCAAAGCGGTATTGCTGATGCCGGACATGGGAACGTAAGGCAGGACGACGTTTCCAAGGATCAGATTCATTACCGTCCAAACCAATGCTGCCAAGGTGTACCACAGTGCGACATAAAATCCCCGCTCTTTGCGCAGGAATATGGTCGTTAGAACCTGACCGCCAATGGTTGCTAGAATTAGCCAGCGCAGTATGTTGAATGGCCACTCGAACTCATCTGCCTCAAATCCCAGGTTGTAACCCATCAGTAGGGAAATGGAACCGGTAATCAGAAAGATATTCCAGCCTCCAAGCAGCCACCATCCCCAATGTTCCTTGGCCATGCGGCGTCCACATAATTGTGGCACGAGGTAATAAAGCAGGCCCAGCGCGGGCGTAGAAAAAGCGCCGAAGATAACGCCGTTAACGTGAACTGGACGCAGGCGGCCAAATGTCAGCCAGGAGGTTTCGCCGAGAAAATCCGGATAATGAAACTTGATGGAAACCAGCAGGCCGACCAGCGGGAAAATCGTCAGCCAGACTATGGACCACCATAGCCAAGCGCGCACCAAATCCTTATTGACCAGATCGGTGGCATTACCCTGGAGCGTATCTGCGGTTGCGGCCACCGCGCTGATTTTATGTGATCGTACGTCGGGCATGTGACATCCCTGTCTGCGAATCGTGCAAAGTATTCTTGAATACGCTTCAGCTGGCGAAACAGTGTGATCACTGTAATAAAGCGTAATGGGATTTGACCAGCCAAGAACATTCAAGCTGAACAAACTTCAAGAAGTATGCGGAGAAAATTGATGCTGCGTCCGTGCGGAAGCGAACCATTACTCGTCCTGCAAATCCTGCCCCGGAAACAATTCTTCGGTGTAACCGAATTTCGTCATATCCTGAATGCGCATTGGATACAGAACTCCATCCAGATGATCGCATTCGTGTTGCACCACGCGGGCATGAAACCCGTTCACGCTGCGGTCAATCAACGCGCCGTATTCGTCCTGGCCCCGATAACGGATTTGCGCATGGCGCGGCACCAGGCCACGCATGCCGGGCACGCTCAGGCAACCTTCCCAGCCTTCTTCCATTGCCTCATCCAACGCGGTGATGAGCGGATTGATGAGCACTGTTTCCGGCACGCTCTCCGCATCGGGATAACGCGGGTTGGCCTGCACGCCGAAGATCACCACGCGTAAACCTACGCCGATCTGCGGAGCGGCCAAGCCCGCGCCGTTCAAGGCTTGCATGGTGTCGCGCATGTCGGCGATCAATGCGTGCAATTGCGGGGTATCGAAATGGCTGACCGGCTCGGCACGTTGCCACAAGCGCGCATCGCCCATGCGCAACACATTTCTATACATAGCGACAGAAATCTACTGCGCGATTCCGGGGCGAGGTCGGACGGTGCTCGCGCTCCTCACATACTAACGTGTAT
>JBDTPU010000026.1:0-2296 GCA_039932535.1 Gallionella sp.
GTGGAGGAAAGCTCGGTTCTGCCTTTGGTGCTGCAGGAATCATGGAATCAAGGCATCGCGGTTTTTTCCAGCAATTTTGTCCATGTCCGGCGTGGCGTACTGTTTTCGCTTTATCCTGATAACGTAGCGCTGGGGAAAAGTCTTGCCGGTTTGGCTCAAGGCATGCTGGTCTCGGGGAACGATGGAACGCATGGCATGTTGCCATTGCGCGACGTGCAAAGTGCGGTCAACCTGCGCACCGCCCAGCATCTGGGAATCACCTCCGCCCGTTACCAGGATTTCGATCTTATTTTCCCTGAACAATAAACCAGACGCAACAAACCTATTGATCCATGACTAAAATTCTCAACGAATTTCTCCAACGGTTCACTTTCGAGCGCCAGCTCGGCATTATGGTTACGCTGGGGATTGTATTTCTGGCGTTGTCCTCCTCGCTGGTGGGATCGTGGCAGAGTAATGAGCGGGTGCGCCGTAATCTTCTTGAGCAGGGTCAGCGTATCACCGAGAATCTGGCTCGTCAGAGCGCTCTGGCGCTGATTTACGCTTCGCCCGAGAACGCCGTCGAGGCAGCGAACGCGACTTTGGCTTTCCCCGGTGTGGTCAGTGTGGAAATACGCGATGTCAAGCGGCACACATTGTTGGCACTGGGTCATGGGAACTCCGGCGAATTTCCCCCGCTAGCCGATCAAACTAATCCGGCGCAGGCCGCCGCCGTTCTTGATGCGGAAAGTCAGAATGCATGGCGCTTTGTAGCGCCGGTATATACACAGCCTTCCCCGGACTCGCCATTCAATGTGCAGCCCGCTGCACCCGAGTTGCTCGGCCATGTTTTGGTGGTGATGAGCAAGGCGGCGCTGGCGCAGACGACGACCGACATTTTTGTTGCCAACCTGGCCACCTCATTTTCCTTCGCGCTGCTGTTCCTGGTCCTGATCCGCTTCCTGACCAATCGCATGACCCGTCCGCTTAACCAGTTATCGGCCAGCATGGAGCGCGCCAAGGCAGGGGAATCCGAAGTGCGAGCCATGCTTGCCGGGCCGAAGGATATCGCAGATATGGCACATGCCTTCAATAGCATGATGGCGGTGCTGGAAGAGCGCGAAGCCGCTTTGCGTATCGCCGCAATTGCCTTCGAGATCGAAGAAGGCATGATCGTTACTGATCGTGATGAAGTGATCATTCGGGTCAACCGTGTGTTCACTCAACTGAGCGGCTATAGCGCCGAAGAAGCGATCGGAAAAAATCTGGGCATGCTCAAGTCTGATCGGCAGGATGCGGAATTTTATCCGCGTATGCGGGGAATTCTGCATCGCGACAATTACTGGCAAGGGGAAATCTGGAACAGCCGCAAAAATGGAGAGGTCTATCCGGAGTGGTTAACCATTACCGCTGTGGTCGGCAAGGACAGCAGCATCACCAATTATATTTGCGCGTTTTTTGACATCACCGAACGCAAGCAGGCCGAAGAAAAAATTCACAATCTGGCTTTTTATGATCCGCTCTGCCAATTACCTAACCGGCGGCTGCTATTTGACCGGCTCCATCAGGCAGTCACCACCAGCGCACGCGATAACAACTGCGCCGCACTCCTGTTCATTGATCTGGATAACTTCAAAATATTGAATGACACCCGAGGTCACGACATCGGCGACCTGCTCTTGATCGAGGTGGGTCAGCGCCTGCGAACTACCATACGAGAAAGCGACACGTTGGCACGTCTGGGCGGTGATGAATTCGTGGTGTTACTGGAAGGACTGAGCAATGACAGGACGGAAGCTGCCATCCAGGCGCGCAAAGTGGGAGAAAAATTGCTCAAGATCATCAACCAGCCTTATATGCTCGATGAAATCGAACAATATAGTACGGCTAGTATCGGCATCTCCTTGTTTGCCGACTATCGGCAAAATATCGACGATTTGCTCAAACAGTCTGACACCGCGATGTATGCCGCAAAAAAATCCGGGCGCAACACCTTGCGCTTCTTTGATCCAGCCATGCAGGAAGCGCTGGAAGTCAGCAGCCAGATTGAAGCCGGCATGCGCAAGGCAATACCAAAACAGGAATTCAAACTGCATTACCAATTACAGATAGATAGCGAGCACCGCGCTATCGGGGCTGAAGCGCTGCTGCGCTGGGCACATCCCGAGCAAGGCATGATCAGTCCCGCCAAATTCATTCCCGTTGCGGAAGACACCGGGCTGATTCTGCCGCTCGGCCTGTGGGTATTACAAACAGCCTGCGCACAACTTAAAGAATGGGAAAGCAATCCGCTCACGCACGAGTTGTCGCTTGCTGT
>JBDTPU010000027.1:0-8231 GCA_039932535.1 Gallionella sp.
ATCATGCGGTTGGCCCAGTGGGCGTCGTGCTGGTAGAACTCGGTCTTGGCGTTGTCGTCGGGCAGACCGTTGAAGTCGGCGAAGAGGTCGATCTGCTCACCCATGCCCCGAGCACCCTCTCCCCCGACCCCTCTCCCGCCTGCGGGCGAGGGGAGAAAACGTTTCAAGTCGTCGATCAGTACCTTGGGGTGGACTTTTTCCTGGATGTAGAGCGGTGGCGCATGCACCACCAGATCGGACCAATCCTGCTCGTCCTTGCCGCGCCAGACCAGTTGCGGATCGAGGTCGCGGTTGCGGCGTTCGTACGCTACGCGGACAGGCGTCTGTTCTTCCTTCTGCATCACCGACTGGTATTCGGCAGTGGGGATGTTTTTGCGCGTGGCCTCGTCGTGCTTGAGGGTTTCGACGGTGAGCTTGGATGTGGGTTTCTTGGCCATGTGTCTACGCCTGCTGTTTTATCTGTCGTCTGTGATGCGTCTGGGGTTGTTCGTCGGGTTACGCTATGCTAACCCGACCTACGTAATTTGCGATGGCCCAATTGGCCCTTATATGGACCAATTGCCAGAGTGCCGGGGTGAGGCGTTTGATGCGTTTGTGAGGCGTTCGTTTTCATGAGTCCAACGCATCAGGATTTTTAAGCGCTTTTTTCTCATCCGCTGCAAGGCGACGCTCGACCTTTTTCACATCTTCGGCAGCAGGCAGACTCTCTGGCCGTATGCCTCGTTCCAGCAGCGTTCTACGGACTGCTTCGTTGTTGGTGATGTGTTCTCTGGAGATGGCTGCTTCCGTTCCCATCTGGTGCTGCCGGGCATTGAAGATGGTGATCTCCGTAGCGAAGTCTTTGGCCTTGAGAATGATGGTGGGTGCAAAGTCAGCCAATGGCCGGTTGTCCGGCACCTTCCATTGCGACTTCATGGCCTGTGTGTTTTTGCCAAACAGTGCTTGATCGCCTTTGCTGCGAATGAGCGCGAAATTCTGGTTATCGCCGGTTTGCTCATAAATCACCTCGGACAATTCTTTTTCCGTAGTTATGAGTTTTTTGCGTGCCGATACGCGCTCCGCCTCAAGTAGCCGTTGTTCGATCTGCTCCGCCTTGCGGGTTTGCATAGCGAAGTAGGTTTGGGCAAAAGCGATTTGCTGCTTTCTGGGGTCGCCGTTCTGGGCAACCAGATAGCAGGCATAGCGAGTGAGCATGAGATCAGGGACTTCTTTCTCCGCTCCTTTGGGCATGGCGATCGTTTTGTTGACGTCAACAAAATGATCAGCAACCGGATGCCCTGACAATTCGCACGAAGTTTTTGCCTTGCTGATGACAGTCGTAAAGTTCCGCCATTCATCGTAACCAAGCAGGTACTGAAGGTCGCGGGCAAGCCAGAATTCAATGCCGTTTTCTGCTTGCTGTGCGTGAGCTTCGAAGGTGTCGGTGAGTGTATGAACGATCTCAGTTTTCATGGGCAACCCTTTCGATCATCTTGTTAAATTCAGCTTCGACCTTAGCCTTGAAGTCGGCCTCGATTTGATAGACCTCGGTGAATTCGGCAAAGGCCCAGCGACCGTGTTGTTTGAGGTTATTCACTCCGGGCACCCAGTAAACATCCATGGTATTTTTCTTTTCCTTGGCATCTTCGCGCCGGTAGCCCTTGATCTCGACGATGAGGTGCAGCAAGTCTTTCTCGCCATGACCGTCGTCCACCAGTACGATAAAGTCGGGGATGTACTTGCGGGTCTCGGAGCCATAGCGGTAAGGCACTTCCAGACCGAGGTTGTGGTTCTTGACGTAGGCTTTGACGCGCGGGTGGGATTCGGCCACACGGCAGAATTCAGCTTCCCAGTCGCTATCGAGTATCACCCAGTTGATCTGGCAGCGGCGGGCATCGGTCTGCCACCGATCCAGCTTCGAGGTGTTGAAGTTGACATGCGCAGTGCTGCCCACCGGGTTGTAGGAGTCGAGCACTGCTTTGATGGGTCGTTTACCAAGCGATGATCGGGTGATGCCTGCGACGATGCGTTCACAGGCCATGTCGGCCAGCATCTTGTATTTGAGTTGCGCCGGATAGGTGCCGCCCTTGCACACCAGATAACCTTCAATCCATTCCCGTGCGATGCGCTTCAGTTGGCCAAACAGGTTGAGCAGTGGTTCGCCGTTTGCATCGCAGAATTTTGTCAGCAGCAGGTGCGAGGTGAGTTCGTAGATGACCTGGGATGGGCGCACGTCGCCGGTATGCACCAGATTCAAATCTACTGTTTCACCAATGATTGCCGAGTTGATGGTCGTAGTGGCGCCAATCAGATCGGGAGTCAGTTCAAGAGTGGAGTCAATGTTAAACACGGCCGTCAGCCGATCTTCCGGCAGTTCGGTGCGATAGCCTTGCACACGTGGAAAGCTGATCTCGCAGTTGTCGCGGTCGGGTCGAATGGCTTTGACCTGGATGGTTTCGCGAGGCTTTTGTGGCGGAGCAACAACGGGTTTGGCGGTGAAGTCGAAGGGGATGCCGAGCACATCGGCGTATTCGACATTAAACAGTCCTTTGTTGGGCCCATCCTCGTTGAGCTCATAAGATTGGCGACGCAAGGCGCGGCCTATCACTTGTTCGCATAGCAACTGGGTGCCGAAGGCGCGCACGCCAAGGACGTGAGTAACGGTGTTGGCATCCCAGCCTTCAGTAAGCATGGAGACAGACACGACGCAGCGGATGGAATCACCTAATTGCCCCGCCTTGCCAACAGTGTTCATCACTTCTCGCAACAGCGTGGCATCGTCCAAGATTTTCCCTGCACGCAGCTCGTCGGCAAGTTTGCCGCCCCTTTCAAATATCTCGCTACGGAAGCGTTCGATCTCGTCGGATGCCATGTTGCGAAAGTTGTCGTCCAGCGCCTCGCCGGATTCGAGTTGTTCACTGTCTATCAGCAGGGTGCGCGGACGACCCAGCGGGTTGCCGTGCTCGTCGTGGTTGCGGAACAGTGCAAAACGCCCTTCCACCAGTTTGCTGGTGCCATCTTCATGCTGTTGCTGAAAGCCGGAGATGTAGTCATACACCAGTTTGGATGCCGAGGTGTTGTTGCAGACAACGATAAAGCAAGGCGGTACGGAAATTTTTTCCTTGGCCCAAAGCTCGAAGGTTTTTTCGTAATGACCATACAGCGCTTCGAGCGCAGTTTGAAGCTGGGTCGGCAGATCGAGCGGATTAAGTGTCTCTGCCTTGCCGCGCCCCTTTTTGGGCATCTTGGCGCGAATGTGTTCCCACAAATTGCGGAACATGGGCATTTCATTGCCGGGGATGTTGTCGGCTACCGGCACGCGCGGCAGCTTGACGATGCCGCATTCGATGGCATCCATCAGCGAGAAGTCGCTCATCGTCCAGGGAAACAAAGTGCCTTCAACATAGCCGGAGCCGCTCAAGAAGAATGGCGTGGCGGAGAGATCAATTACGTTAAGGAGTCCAAGTTTTCGATTGACAGATTCCAAGCCGGAAATCCATACGCGTGCGGCCTCGTTGTTTTCTTCTGCTTCCTTTTTCTCGTCGCCTTTCAGGTCTTCATCATCGGTTTCTGCTTTCGGCTTTTCGCGGTAGCAGTGATGCGCCTCGTCGTTGATGACCAGCACATTTTTCATGCCCATCAGTTCGGGCATGACGCGCTGGAGCATCTGGCCTTCGGTTTCGAGGGTATCGAGTTCTTCACCACCTCGTCCTTGCAGCAACAATCGTCCGCCTTTGGACAATTCCATGCGTTCGCGCATTTTGAAGGAGTGGTAGTTGGTGATGACGATTTTGGCGCGTTCGATGTCGCCCATCATGTCGCCGGGTATCAGTTCACGACTTTGGTAGTAACTGTCCGGATCGTTCGGTTGCAGTACGCGCAGGCGATCCTTGATGGTGAGTCCGGGTGCGACAACCAAAAAGCCGCGCGTAAACTTCTTGCTATTTGGATGACGTACCGCATTGACGGTCTGCCACGCAATCAACATAGCCATGACTGTAGTCTTTCCCGCGCCGGTGGCGAGCTTCAACGCCAATCGCATCAGTTCGGGGTTGGCATCATTGTTTGCATTGCTCAGGTATTCCAGAAACCGTTCGCCGGATTTTCCCAACTGGGGCGCGACTTCAGTCAGCCAGATAAGCGTTTCAATCGCCTCGACCTGACAGAAAAAGGGGCGAACGCCACTAAAGCGATGATGCCGCCAATGCTGTAGCAGCCGCGCAGTTTCCGGGGTGACGTGCCATGTGTTCGGATTGGGCAATGCGCGCCACTTCTCCACTTCCTGGCGAACTGCGTTGATGATGACCGCCGTTTTTTGGTATTCCTGCTCTTGGGTTGAAAGCCCCTTGTCATCATCCAGCAGCAGCGATGATTGCTCTGCTTGCCCTTTGCGTTTTTTTGGCTTGGGTAGCGGCGTGATGTATTCGGCAATGCGGCGATTCTCGATAATTCGTTGTGTGGGCTGCCCGTGGTCAAGCTCCCAATGACGAGCGGGGTGCTCGTAGGGTGAGTTGAGAATAGGGTGGTCGAAGAATGCGTTTGACATGTCGTTGTTATAGATACGATTTCCCTTTAGCTGCGGATAGTATCCCGTGCCGCGCAGATGGGCAATCAGCCGGAATATATGGGCCTCGTTGTGATGGCATTGTTTGACACATATATCCAGACCCAAGGGAAAGTGCCCGGTAATGTGGCTCAGCGACCATTAGATTTTCTTCCAGAAAGCGGGCACTGGCAAACACTAATGGATTTCGCCGAATGTGCGCAACGGCCGAGAAGCGTTCGTAGCCATATCACTCAGCCCAACATCTTGATCACACCATTGACGCGAAAGACGGTACTAGCCGTTAAACCGCCTGCCCCGCCGCATAGCCGGAAGCCCAGGCCCACTGGAAGTTATAGCCGCCGAGCCAGCCGGTGACATCCACCACTTCGCCGATGAAATACAAGCCGGGCACATCGTTGCATTCCATGTTCTTCGATGACAGCACGCGAGTGTCTATCCCGCCACAGGTCACTTCGGCCTTGGCATAACCGGCGGTGCCGGATGGGATGATCTGCCAGTCGTGCAACTGCGCGGCAATCAGTTTGCGCTCTTTGTCGTTGTATTGATTGAGCGGTTTGTTCTCGACATCTTTCATCTGCGCGCACCACACATCTGAAAAACTTTTGGGGAACCATTGCGTCAGGTAATTGCTCAGCAATTTTTTGCTGGTCTTCTGTTCGGTGAGCAATGCCATCATGTCGAGATCGGGTAACAGGTTGATATGCAGCGGCTCGCCATGCTGCCAGTAAGATGAAATTTGCAATATCGCCGGGCCGCTCAAGCCGCGATGCGTGACCAGCATGTTTTCGCGGAACGACTGCTTGCCGAAACTCACGATCGTATCCAGTGAAACACCGGTCAGGTCGGCATAAGGTTTCCAGTCGTCCGGCGCAAAAGTCAGCGGCACCAGGCCGGGCTTGAGCTTGGTGATGGGTATGCCGAATTGTTCGGCGACGTGATAGCCGAACGGCGTTGCGCCGGTCTTCGGAATAGACAAGCCGCCGGTGGCGATCACCAGAGAGGCAGCATCAAATTCGCCGCGCGAGGTGCTCACATGAAATTTATTTTTATCCTGCTTGATTTCCTCGACCTCGCAGCTCATGAAGCGTTTCACGCCCGCCGTTTCGCATTCGCCGCGCAGCATCGCGATCACCGCCTCTGATTCATCATCGCAGAATAATTGCCCCAGGGTCTTTTCGTGAAACCCGATGTTGTGCTTTTGCAGCAGCGCGATAAAATCCTGCGGCGTGTAACGCGCCAGCGCGGAGCGGCAAAAATTCGGATTGGCAGAAATAAAATTTTCCGGCTTGGTGTTGAGGTTGGTGAAATTGCATCGCCCGCCGCCCGAGATACGGATCTTTTCCGCGAGCTTTTTGGCGTGCTCGAGCAACACCACGGAACGTCCGCGCTGTCCGGCTTGCAGCGCGCACATCATGCCTGCCGCGCCGGAGCCAATAATAATTACATCTGTTTTCATATTTGTTCTGTAGAGATTTTATATTATTGAATTTTACTTAATTCGTGACAAACATTCCGTCATTGGTGGAACTACTAGCCATTCGACTAAGCGAGCAAACAACGCTCGCCAAGTCGCTGGTTATCCCGCGAAGGCGGGAATCCAGCAAAACAAAAAGGCCTTTTTTTTAAGCCCACTGGATTCCCGCTTTCGCGGGAATGACGCGTTAGTTTTTTGATTTTCATAATTACACCCTGAATGATGCAGCGCTGTCTTCATACTGTAATCCTCAATAATGAGTGTTTTGCTTAATGAAGGCCATCATCGCATCGCGATATTCA
The DNA here is from genome assembly GCA_039932535.1 of Gallionella sp. Taxonomy (GTDB): domain Bacteria; phylum Pseudomonadota; class Gammaproteobacteria; order Burkholderiales; family Gallionellaceae; genus Gallionella. The sequence goes on from JBDTPU010000027.1 coordinate 6,323, forward strand.
ATCCATCCCACCGCACTGCTATTGTTGTGTTCACCGCCTTCGATCAACAGGAGTTTTTTCGGTTGCGGCGCGGCGGCGTAAAGTTGTTGCGCCATTTCAACCGGCACCCTTTTATCCCATGTACCATGAATCAGCAGCACAGGAATTTTAAGTTGGGCAATTTTTTTCAGCGATTCGAAACGTTGGTTGAGCAACCAGCCCACCGGAAGATAAGGGTAGGACAATTTGCCCATTTCCGCTGTCGAAGTGAAAGTGCTTTCAGTGATCAATCCGGCGGCTTCCGGATGATGCGCCGCCAGATCAATCGCAATTGCGCCCCCCAGAGAATGGCCGTAGATAAAGGCTTGCTGCGGTTGCACGCGACGTACTTTGAGCAGATATTGCCAGGCCGCCTCGGCATCCTCATACACTTTAGCCTCGTTCGGCCTGCCGCCGCTGCTTTTGCCAAAGCCGCGATAATCTGGCAGCAATACATTGAAACCGAGCTTATGCAAACGCAACGTATGTTCCAGATTATTGCCGATGTTGCGATAATTGCCGTGCAGATAAACAAGCGTCGGTGCATTTGCTTGATCTGACGGAATCCACCATGCGTCCAATTCGCCTTTATCCGCGCCGTTGCCCACCGCAATGTGCAACTCTTCGAAGTTCATGCCCAATCGGTCCGGCGTGGTTTGCAGCATCAACTCCGGCTCGAATATATGATCAAGTTGCGTCGCCCACATGTACGTGCAGGCTGCCACATACAACAGCGCTATGATCACAGCGAGCCAGGGCAGGCGGCACGCCCAGTTGCGCGTGCTCACGCTGTCGCTTCCGGAGCTTTCATTTTCACCAATCCCGCAGTTACCTCGTTCTGAGCTTGCCCCGTTTTTTCAAACACACTGATATTTTGCAGCGTAGTTTGCGCAATGCTCGACAATGCCTCCCTGGTAAAAAAGCCCTGATGTCCGGTGATCAACACATTCGGGAAAGTCAGCAAACGTTCAAACATATCATCTTGTATCACCTGGTTGGATAAGTCCTGAAAGAACAGATCACCTTCCTGTTCATATACATCCAATCCCAGATAACCGATTTGCCCGGATTTGAGCGCAGCAGGAAGTGCATTCGTATCCATCACTGCGCCGCGACTGGTGTTGATCAGCATCACGCCGCGTTTCATTTGACTCAAGGCGGTGGCATCAATTAAATGGTGAGTCTGCTGATTGAGCGGGCAATGCAGCGTGATGATATCGCTCTCCTGATACAGCTCGCTGAGTTCCACATAATTCACGCCCAACGCCTTGCATTGCTCGTTGTGCAGCACATCGTACGCCAACAATCGGCAGCCGAAGCCATGCAGTATCTGTGCCACTGCATGGCCGATGCGCCCTGTGCCGATAATGCCCACAGTCCGATTGTGCAATTCAAAACCTAACAATCCCGCAAGCGAAAAATTACCATCACGCACCCGATTGAAAGCGCGATGTATTTTTCGATCAAGTGTGAGCATCAATGCCAGCGTGTGTTCAGCAATGGAATAAGGCGAGTAGGCTGGCACGCGTACCACGCTTATACCCTGGTTTTTTGCTGCCAGCACATCTACATTATTGAATCCGGTACAACGTAGCGCGATCAGACGTAACCCTTGACTGGACAAGGTTCGCAGCACATCCTCATTCAAAAGATCATTCACGAACGCGCAGATCACCGGAAAACCAAAAAACAATGGTGCGGACTCTACCGCCACACGTCCTTCAAAAAATACTAATTCATGCTTGAAGTTTGCATTGGCTGCCGTCAAAAATTCACGGTCATAAGATTGAGCACTGCAAACGGCAACCTTCATCAGATATCTCCTTACGATGTCACTGCTGAAGGTTCGCTGAGTCGCTTCCAGAGGCATGCACCTTTGCTGGCCTTGTCT
>JBDTPU010000028.1:0-3361 GCA_039932535.1 Gallionella sp.
CTGCAACTCTGTGGGCGCTTCATCCGGGATGGCTGACACCCGCAATACCTGTTGCGCATAGCCCGTTGCAGCACTTCCCCACATTGCAACAGCCAAGATGATAGATGCAAGTAATTTGATGATGCCTGGTGATTTCATAATGCATGATCCAGAAAAATAATTTTTTAAGGTGAAGTTATGCATGGAAATACTCCAGGTCAGGGGCTTGATGAGCCAGTTAACAATTTATATTTCCAGTCAGATGCTACCAGAAAAAATTCCGTTCGCCCTGACCCTTCGGCTTCGCTGTGCGAAGTTTATCCTGAGTGCAATTGAAGGGCTCAGGACTAAAGGCCATGTCGAAGGGGCTTTATACCCGTGACAAGTGGTTCGACATAACCAACGACTTGGTTGGTGTCTTTTACCAATCTAGTCGGATGGCTAGTAGTTCCATCAGGCTCATCACGAACGTTTAAGCGAACAGCGTCGGGGGTAGTCTCGATAAATAATCCGAACAGGGATAATCCCAGCCGCATTATTTAGGCCGGGGTTTGCGCAATTGGGGCTGTATCGCTGCCAGTTGCCCGCTACGCAGCGCTTGCAGGGCATGAACAACTGCGCGCCCCACATTGCGCGCCTCTTCCTGTACTGCCAGATCTTTATCCAGCGCTTCATGACTACTTGCGTAAGGCTCAAAATAGCCGATATAGCGATCCAACCGCGCCTGCGTTCCGGCATCGATCAATCCCATCCAGTCAAGCCAGTCCGATAAACTGCGCCGCGTATCCTCTATTCCCGCTACATCTCCGTGCACGACTAAACCGTACACGCGACCCGCCAGGTGCTTGGGATAATCCCAGCCAGCCATCTCCAGCGCTTTGGCTTTGGCCGGATTTTTTCCGGATGTGGTAGTGGGATCCGGATTTCCGCCATCCGCGCAAACCAGCCGGTCTATCATCAGCTTTAAGGGGCTGGGGCTTTGATACCAGTAGACAGGTGACACGATGATCACGGCATGCGCCGCCGTCCAGCGCTCATAAATTTCGGCCATCCAGTCGTTGGTCTGATTCTGTCCGTAATTGGGGTAACACGAGCAGGGCCAATTGCACAGCGGCATAGCGGTAGACACACACGCTTTGCACGGATGGATATTACGGCCATACTCAGATGTCAGCAAACTCAGATCCAGAGTATCAGTTTGAATGGCAGTGTCAGTCTGGATGGCAGTGTCGGCAAAAATCTCTCGGACAATGTTCAGTAAACGATAGGTTTTGGACATTTCGCCGGGGCAAGTCCCATCGTTGCGCGCCGATCCGCAAATCAGCAACACTCGACTCGGGCTTTGCGGATTGGCCCACACCATTTGAGCTTTTGCCAGACGCTCCCGGGTTGCCAGCCATTCAGCCGACAACTCAAAATCTGGATCGGCAAATTGCGGGCCTGCCTTACGGGTGATCGGAGTTTTTCGGCCATCACTGTAAGTTTTCCAGGCAATTTCTTCAAGACGTGAGATGGCCTCAGCTTCGATGTTGAACATCGGATCCATGTATGGCGCGCGAAAGCGCAATCCAAACTCTTCACGTTTTAGCATGGCAGGCGCCTGGCCTTTGCGTACCTTGATCATTGCCATCCTTCTTAACAGATTAAGAATTTATTCATTCATTCAAGAACTGCGTTACTCCTATCACTCATAATTTGACTCCTTTTCCTTGATGGGTACTGTGCGCCAGTACATATACGTCGCACACATCCAATATGATTATTATCGTTTTAAAATGGAATTGGAATAACGCATCAAAAACTGATGTTGATCAGGGACTGACTTTAACCGGCAAGCCAAGCTTGATGATGCGATCGGCGAAGGCTTGCAAATGTTCTTCCGGCAGCGCGGACAAACGCGGCGCTTCCGCTTGCAGCGATGGACGCGCCAGGCTGTAAAGCAGCACACCTTGCGGCTGATGTCCGTCGCGCAGCAGTGCCGTAACAAATTCGAGATAATCGTCTTCGTCCTGACGCGATGGCGGTTCGCCATCCAGCGCGAACCAGCAGGTTTGCAGCCAGGTCGGGCAACAGGCGATCGCGGCGATGAGATTGTCGCGGACTTTGTTCATGCTGATATGAATGTCGTTGACGCGCTGCATCCCTGCCGCGCTGGCACGATCGAGCTTGAACCACACTTCGCCGTTGACCTTCGCCATGGCACGCAAGCCTTGTTGGACTTCGCTGCGATACACCAGACTGCCATTGGTGATCAGCACGGTTTTCACTGCGTCTGGCAACCCCACCTCGCGGCGCACTCGCGCAACAAGTGCAATGACCTGCACAAATTCCGCGCTGCTGGTCGGCTCGCCGTTGCCGGACAGCGCGATGTCGTTAATGCGTCGCGCGTCTTCCGGGACACGGCTGTGCATGAAATCGCCATGCAGTAATTCATTGAGGAAATCGCGCAGCTCGTTTTCCAGAATTGCCAAATCTATCGGCGGTGCAGCACCGCGAGTCAGATCGGGAACCTGGCAGTAGATGCAGCGCCAGTTGCAGGCGTTGTTGGTATTCAGGTTGATGCCGACCGAAACCCCGCCGGCGCGACGCGAGACCACCGGATAGACGTAACGCAAGCCCGCATTGTCACGGTCGTGATTAATAGTGGTGAGTTTTTTTGTTTTCAAGTAAAGCTCAAGATTTTCCCAGCGGCAGATATTTCGCCGGGTCAACCGGCTTGCCGAAGCGACGCACTTCGAAATGAAGTGCGACTTGACTGGCATCGGTGTTTCCCATCTCGGCGATCTTTTGTCCGCGCGCGACGCTCTGCCCTTCTTTCACCAGTACTTTATCGTTATGCGCGTAGGCACTGAGATAAGTCTTGTTGTGCTTGATGATAATCAACTTGCCGTAGCCGCGCAGCCCGCTGCCGCTATATACCACCTTGCCTGCCGCGCTGGCCATGACCGGTTGTCCCAGTTTGCCCGCGATATCGACACCCTTGCGATTGGCCGACTCTGAAAATTGCCCAATCAATTTTCCTTGCGCAGGCAGGCTCCATTCCAGCGCGGGTTCTTCGCCCACCTCGGCACTGTCGTTGCTTGCGGTATTAGGGTCGGGTTTGGTTTCCGGTTTGGATAAGTACACGGCGACTCCCTGCTCCTGAACCTTGTCAATCTGCGCCATGGCCGCCTCGCTGTATGGATATTTCACCAGCTTCGGCTGTTCTTTCACTAAAGTTTCAATCGGTTTGGCTTCAACAACTGCAGGCGTGGCCGTCTTTTTGCCCGGAAACAGGTGAATTTCCTGACCTATGGAAATCAGATGGGGATCCCGGATACCATTCAATTCAGCCAGCTCGTGATAATCAAAACCATAATTGAACGCGATGCTGTAAAGCGTA
>JBDTPU010000029.1:0-5870 GCA_039932535.1 Gallionella sp.
TTCAGCCAGCTCGTGATAATCAAAACCATAATTGAACGCGATGCTGTAAAGCGTATCGCCCTTTTGCACGACATACACCTCAGGTCGCCAGTCATTTTCACGCGTGGATTTTTTAGCCAGTTCGGCATTTCTCTTTTCCGCTTCCGCACGCTCATAAACCGGCGCGCGATGGCTACTCGAAGCGCAGCCCGCCAACACTGTGGTTATTAATAGCAATGCAAAAATTCTGTTCATGCCTTACCCATCAATAATGGTACGAATTTCACCGCCTCCAGCTTGGTTTCACGAAAGCCGCGCGTATCGCGCTCAACCAGATACAACCACTGCTCCTGTGCCCCGACTGGCAATACCATTCTACCACCCACCGCGAGCTGCTCCCGCAACACCGCGGACAGCGTCGGAGCAGCGGCGGCCATGATAATGCCGTCAAAAGGTGCCGATTCAGGCCAGCCGATACTGCCATCCGCATAACGCGTATTGACATTGCGTATTTTCAGATCGCTCAATTGTTTTCTGGCACGCTCGTATAGCGGCTTGATACGCTCCACCGTATAAATTTCGCCCGCTACTTGCGCCAATACTGCGGCCTGGTAGCCGCAGCCGGTGCCGATTTCCAGTACACGATTGAGTGGGCTGCCTGCACGCAGCACTTCGATCATGCGTGCAACAATGTACGGCTGGGAAATCGTCTGGTTGTAATTGATCGGCAACGACACATCATCATAAGCACGGCTCGCCAATGCCTCATCAACAAACAGATGGCGCGGCACCTCGAACATCGCCGCCAGCACTGCTTCGTCCCTGATACCCTGTTCGCGCAGCCGCTCGACCAGCCGCGCACGCGTGCGCTGCGAGGTCATGCCGATACCGTTAGGCGTATTCATTGTCCGACAGGCACACGGCGCGGCGTGTCATTACTCATCCAGTCGCGCACCGCATCGAGCTGACTGTATTGGGTAAGATCAATTTGCAGCGGCGTAAGCGAAACCTGCTGCCGCGCCACCGCATGAAAATCCGTGCCCTCGCCCGCGTCCTGCGCCTGCCCCGCTGCGCCCACCCAATACACCGCATCACCGTGCGGATTGTTTGCTTTCACCACCGGCTCGGCTTTGTGCCGCTTGCCGAGACGCGTTACTTCCATGCCTTGCAATTGATCATGAGGCACATCCGGCACATTCACATTGAGCAGCCAGGGATGGCTGTGTTGCTGCCTGGCGAAGCGTTGCACCAGTTCGGCAGCCACTCTGGCGGCAGTCTCGTAATAAGCAAATTCTTTACCCTCCAGCGAAACCGCAATGGCGGGAATACCGAGCAGAAAGCCTTCCATTGCCGCCGCCACTGTGCCGGAATAAATAGTGTCGTCGCCCATATTGGCACCGGCGTTGATACCGGATACCACCATGTCGGGCTGCTGATCCAGCATGCCGGTCACCGCCAGATGCACACAGTCGGTCGGTGTGCCATTGACGTAATAAAAACCGTTGGCGGCACGACGCAACTTGAGCGGACGATCCAGCGTAAGCGAATTACTGGCACCGCTGCGATCGCGCTCCGGAGCGACCACGGTTACTTCGGCAATTCTGCCCAGATGCTCGGCGAGACAAGCCAGGCCGGGGGCAAAATAACCATCGTCATTACTGAGCAGAATACGCATGGGGAATTAGGCCATTATGATTAGGATCGGGGCGTGGAAGAATCGTTTGTGATTGTGCCATAAGCGCACGGTGCCGGGGAGTTGTCCTAATCGTCCAGCGACGCATTGCGTGTCTCCGGCAAAAAAATCAACCCTATGATAAATGCCAGCGACAACAAGGCGACCGGATACCACATGCCGGATAGCGCATTTCCCGCTTTCACGCTCAGCAAGGTGATCATGAATGGCGATAAACCGCCTATCCATCCGGCACTGAGGTTATGCGGCAAAGCCACGGCGGTATAACGTGTGCGCGCCGGAAATAATTCCGCCAGCGTGGCAGTTTGCGGACCGGTGATGAGTCCGACGGCGACCAGCAAAACCAGCAGCAGCAAAAATATCATCACGCTGTTGGTCTGGTTAGCATCAGCATGCTCTGTCCAACCCTCGGACTTTAAGGCCTGCGTGATTGCGCCGGGTTGAAAGCCGACCACTTCGCTGTTACCAATACGCACCAAGGTTGTGTGTGGTATTTGTGATGGATAAAGCGTGTCCGTGTATAAAGTATAGGACACGCCCAGCTTGGCGAGTAATTCCTGATTGTATTCGCAATCATTGCGGGTCCTGGTGAACGGATCATAGGCGCAGGACTCTCCATACAATGCCACCGGCACCTCGCGGTTGAAGCGTTCCAGCGCAGGATTACCGTAATGCATCAGCCCCTTGAAAACCGGAAAAATAGCCAGACAACCGAGCAGTAATCCGGCCAGCAACACTGGCCTGCGCCCGATGCGATCCGACAGCCAGCCAAAAAAAATGGTCAGTGGAAATAACATCAAGGTGCTCAACATCACCAATGTGCCGGCCAGTTGCGGATCCAGCCTGACGACACTTTTCAAATACACATTGACGTAAACTTGCGAGGAAAAAAACAGCAAAGAGCCGCCTGCGGAAATGCAGAAAAACAATAGCGCCATGCGTCCGAGCGTATGGGGGTTGGATAAACATTCACGCAGCGGCGCCTTGGCCAAAGCATGCTTGCTGCGCAGATGAATGAACACCGGCGACTCGTACATGTTTACCCGGCTCTTGAGTGAGACCAGCAGCAATACGATGGAAAACAGAAACGGCACGCGCCATCCCCACGCCTGAAAATCATCAGCACTCAACAACGATTGCAGCAACACAATTTGCAACGTAGACACCAGTATGCCCAGCGGCCCCATTAGTTGCAGCACACTGGTATAAAATCCGCGCTTGCCCGGCGGAGTATGCTCGGTAAGATATACGGCCGAGCCGCCGATTTCTCCGCCCACCGCAAATCCTTGTAGCAGACGCAACGCCAGCAGCAGTGCGGGTGCCAGCATGCCTGCCTGTGCGTAGGTCGGCAACAGCCCGACGCAGAACGTTGCCATTCCCATCAGTACAATCGTGGCGATGAAAACCGGGCGGCGGCCGTACTTGTCCGCCAGCGAACCAAACAACGCTGCGCCCAGCGGACGCACCAGCATGCCGACACCAAATGTAGCCAGGCTCGCCAGCAACGCAGCGACCGGATTTTCCTGGGGGAAAAACAACGTGCTGAAATAAGTGGCTAGCGAGGCAAAAGTGAGGAAGTCATACCATTCCAGAAAAACACCGAAGCAAGCCGCAATAGCCACCTTGCGCTGGATGATGGAGGACTGAGACGAGGCGAAATGATCGGGCATTTACGGAAGACGCAAACGTTGGCACGAACGTCTATTGATTGATTAATCTGGGCATTCATTGATCTGATCGGTGATCTGGTCGGGGCGAGAGGATTCGAACCTCCGACCACTTCACCCCCAGCGAAGTGCGCTACCAGGCTGCGCTACGCCCCGAGGGCGCGGATTATAGCAGAGAGGATAGTGTGAATAAAAAGTATTCTTGTAAAAATTCCCGGACGCGCTTCATGCTGCGACCTTCATCAAATTCAGGACAGGCTTCGGGCAAAAATGCTCTACGCGAGTGTAACTACGAGTCATTCGACTAAGCTGTCAAAAGGCGACAGCCAAGTCGCGGGTTATCAGTGCGAACGGTATTATTAATGCCTTGAGATTATTTTTTAGGCCCATTGAATACCGTTCTGTATTTGGCCTGGATGGTCGGGTCTTCGGTGCTTTGCACTTTAAAATCAATATGAGTAATTTCTTTGCTGACGTATTTTTCTGGCACCCTGATGAAAATCGTGTATTCATTGACCTTGCCATGCTTTATTAACAGAGGTGTCTCAACACCCAGAACAGATTCCTCTTTCATATTGCTTGTGGCACTAAAAGATACATGCAGGTCCTGGTCGGTTTCATTGACCAGTTTGAGCACATATTTATTTTGAATAGAGCCGTCACTCTCAAACACATACAGAGGCTGACGTTCGGCTATGACGGTCAGCCTGAGGGGGCCGGAGTAATTCAGTTTATAGGAACCCCATATTATCGCGGGAAATACCACAAACAGCGAAAACAGGATGTAACGGGCATATTTATATTGATGCCATTTTTGATGGCTGACTTTTTTATTCATGGTGTCAAACAGTGCGTATAAAGAACCGAACATCGCAACTGAAGCCACAAATGCATACCAATATTTTCCTCCCTCATTCAACCACACACCGGTAGTCAGTTTGGCGGCCAGCAAGATCATGCCGTGCACAACGATCGCGACCAGCACCCCATAACCGGCACATTCAAATATATATTTAAGTTGCTTCATATTAATCCCAACGATTGTCTCTGACCTGCACAATGCCATTTTCGACTCTGACCGGAAATGTCGCAGCCGGTTCGTAGGCAGGCGCAGACAAGGCTGCGCCGGTGCGTATGGAAAAACGAGCGCCGTGACGCGGGCAAATGATTTCGTCATTTTCGACGCAACCGCCGGTCAGCGTGCCACCGTCATGAGTACACACATCCTCGATCGCATAAAATTGCTGACCCAGCTTGAATACTGCGATACCGGCGCCTTCTATTTCGATGTGTACCGGTTTTCCCGGCGACATCTCTTCCGCGCGCACAACGTCTACCCACTCGCTCAAAGCGCCACCACTTCGATATCGGGATCAATGGTGCGCGCAAGATTGCCGATCGCCGAGAGCGTGCCGGCAAGCGAACTCGGACAACTTCCACATGCGCCAAAATAGCGTATGGTCAGCACATTTCCTTCAAGACTGACAATTTGCAAATCCCCGCCGTCCGATACTAAAGCAGGGCGGACTTGCTCGTCGAGCAACTGGCGGATCGCCGCCAGCTTGGGCTCGTCGTCATCAAAGCTTGCAGCGATTTCTTGCTCAGGTTTCTGGGCAGCCTCCGCCGCCCTGATCGGCTCGGCAACTTTGCGCACCAGTTCCGGCCAATCCGCTTCGCCGTCCTGAGTGACGGTAATCCACTTGTCCATGTAATACACATTAACCACATGCGGAATGGCAAACAATTGCAATGCAAGTGGATCGGCCTCGGCCGACTGTGCATTATCGAATGAGCGTGCTGTTCCCCAAGTCAATCTGTCTTTCAGTACAAACTTGACCGCGTTCGGGTTCGGAGTGTCTTCGATTTCAGCAATTTTGGGCATGATTATTCTTCGCCTATCATGGTTCCCGGAACTGGATCCGCTGCGCCTTCGGTCGAGACCTGGTGCTCCGAATCCAGCGCTGCATGCAAGGTATGCCACGGCAGAATCGCGCACTTGACTCGTGACGGCAGGTCTTTGACGCCGGCAAATACTTTCAGTTTTCCCAATTGATTTGCATCGTTGTCAAGATCGAGTGCCCCAGTCGCCATGCCGCGGAATTCATCGACCAGCGTTTCGGCTTCCTGAATGAGTTTTCCCTTGACCGCAGCAGTCATCATCGAAGCGGAGGCCTTGCATATCGCGCAACTTTCGCCCTCGAAAGCAATGGAAGCGATTGTGTCATCCCGCACTTTCATCGTCAGTTTCAAGTGATCTCCGCATAGCGGATTGTGTCCTTCCGCGTGCCGATTCGCATCGGGGATCGCACCAAAATTTCTCGGCTTGCGGTTGTGATCGAGTATCACTTCCTGATAAAGCTGGCGTATGCCTGTCCTGAGCTCAGTCGAAGCCTGTCCTGAGCCTGTCGAAGTGGGGTCGCTCATGAAAACATTTCCTGCAATTTAAGTATGCCGGCGGCCAGTTTGTCGATCTCCTGTTTGGTGTTGTAAAAAGCAAACGAGGCGCGCGCGGTGGCCGGCACTCCGAAGCG
>JBDTPU010000030.1:0-2519 GCA_039932535.1 Gallionella sp.
GAACGGACAAGGTGGGCAGCGACATTCATCATCCGGTGTGGCGCTGGACGCCATGTTCGTTGGTGTAGAATGCGCCAACCAAATTGCTGGTCAGCGTAACTCTTGGGGGGTAACTGTGTCTTTTTGGGATAATACAATTCAGTTTTTCTGGCACGATGAATCGCTGCTGGTGATCGGGATGGCGCTGGGTTTAGCGTTCCTGCTGTTTTATTTTGATAAGGGAGAACGCCGCAGTGTCATCAACACACTGGGCTTTTTCTTTGCCTGTCTGCTCGGACAATTTTTAAGCAGCCTGATTCATGCCATGAAATTCGACATGGCGGCTTCCATGTTATACGAGGTCTTCCTGATCGGCAGTGGCATCGCGCTAATTCGTCTGGTGCGCCTGCTGTTGTTCCGGATCGTTTTGCCATTTGCGCGCATGACGCCGCCGCGTATTGCCGAAGATATTTTTGTCATCATCGCGTACATCGCCTGGGGCATGGTGCGGCTGCGTTATGCCGGTCTCGACTTAGGCAGCATCGTGGCGACTTCGGCAATGATCACTGCCGTGGTGGCTTTCGCCATGCAGGATACGCTGGGAAATATTCTCGGCGGCCTGGCTTTGCAAATGGATAACTCGATCCAGGTCGGCGACTGGATCAAAGTGGATGATCTGGTCGGACGCGTGGTGGACATTCGCTGGCGTTCCACACTGGTTGAGACGCGCAATTGGGAAACCGTGGTGTTTCCGAACAGCCAGTTGATGAAAAATAAATTTCTGGTGTTGGGTCGGCGCAGCGATCAAGCAGTGCAATTGCGCCGCTGGATCTGGTTTGGCGTCAGCCTGGGGGTCACCCCGACCAAGGTGGTCAATGCAGTAGAAGGTGCCATTCAGCAAGCAGAAATCTACAATGTTGCCAAGACGCCTGCGCCCAATTGTGTGCTGATGGAAATCGACAAGGGCTATGCGCGTTATGCGTTGCGTTATTGGCTGGCCGATCTGGCTGCGGACGATCCTACCGATGGAGCCGTGCGGTGGCATGTTTATACTGCGCTGAAGCGTGCCGGCATCAAGCTCGCCGTGGAAGAACAAAACGTCCATTACATCCGGGAAAACGAGAAATACGAAGAAGCCACACATCAGCGCGAATTGTTGCGTCGGGTTAAAACGCTCAGGCGTGTCGATCTGTTTGCGCAAATGACGGATGATGAGCTGCACAAACTGGCGGCACGCCTGAAATACGCGCCATTTGCCAAAGGCAATGTGATTACCAAACAAGGCACGCCCGCGCAGCACTGGTTGTTTATCATCATCAACGGTGAAACCGAAGTGTATCTTGAGGCGGCCAATGGCGAGAAGCGCAGGCTGAATGTGTTGACCAAAGGTGATCTGTTCGGCGAGATGAGCTTGATGACCGGCGCACCGCGCCTGGCTTCGGTGATCGCCAAGACGGATGTGGAATGCTATCGTCTCGACAAAGAGGCTTTTGAAGAGATCATGCGCGAGCGCCCGAGCATTGCCGAGGAAATTTCGCACATACTGGTTGAGCGCCGTGCCCAGCTGGACAGTGCCATGCAGATTCTGGAGGAGGGGTTATTGCATAAACAAACTCATCCTCAGCACAAAGAGTTATTGACGGCTGTTAAACGATTCTTCGGTTTGTAGTATCATCGCAAGGATTAAAAATTGCCTTTTTCGTTTGCTCTTTCTCCCGCTTGCGGGGGAAAGTTGGATAGGGGGATTTCACCGTAACCCGCCTACAAACTGGAATTATTGAGGTATTCATATGAAAGTATCCTTTCTGGATTTTGAAAGCTCCATCGCCGAGCTGGAAGACAAGATCGAACAGCTGCGCTATATTCAGGATGATTCCGCGCTCGATATTGTTGACGAAATATCGCTCTTGTCGAAGAAGAGCGAAGCATTGACCAAGGAAGTTTATGCCAAGCTCACCCCGTGGCAAATCTCCCAGGTGTCGCGCCATCCGCAGCGGCCTTACACCCTGGATTACATCGAGGCGTTGTTCACCGATTTTGAAGAATTGCATGGCGACCGATGCTTTGGAGATGATAAGGCGATCGTCGCCGGGCTGGCGCGTTTCCACGGCCAAAGCGTGATGGTGATCGGCCATCAGAAAGGCCGCGATACCAAGGAAAAGATCATGCGCAATTTCGGCATGCCGCGCCCGGAAGGCTATCGCAAGGCAATGCGCCTGATGCGGCTGGCAGAAAAATTCGGCATTCCCATCCTCACCTTTATTGATACCCCCGGTGCCTATCCCGGCGTGAACGCGGAGGAGCGCGGCCAGTCCGAAGCGATCGGGCGCAATCTTTACGAGATGAGCGAATTGCGCGTGCCGATCATTTGCACGGTGATTGGCGAGGGTGGCTCCGGCGGCGCGCTGGCGATAGCCGTCGGTGATGTGCTGTTGATGTTGCAATATGCGACGTACTCCGTGATTTCGCCGGAGGGATGCGCTTCGATTCTGTGGAAAAGCGCAGAAAAAGCGCCCGATGCCGCGGAGACCTTGGGTATT
>JBDTPU010000031.1:0-8333 GCA_039932535.1 Gallionella sp.
GATACTTTTGCCGAAGCCTCCGAGGTGTTGAAACAGGATTTATGGCAACTGGTCAGTGTAGGCAGCGATGCCGAGTTGAACACGACAGTAAATACCCAGCCCATTATGCTGACCGCGGGTGTCGCGGTATATCGCGCCTGGCAAGCGCAGGGCGGCGCCGCTCCGTTCATCATGGCAGGGCATAGCCTGGGTGAATATACTGCGCTGGTCGCGGCTGGCGCGCTGCGTTTTGCCGATGCATTGCCGCTGGTACGCTATCGTGCGCAATGCATGCAGCAGGCCGTGCCGGAAGGTGTGGGCGGCATCGCCGCGATCCTCGGTCTGGATGACGATGTGGTGCGCGAGGTTTGTGTGGAAGGCGCGCAGAGCGAAGTGCTGGAAGCGGTGAATTACAATTCTCCCGGTCAAGTGGTCATAGCCGGTAATCGCGCGGCAGTGGAGCGCGGCATGGAACTGGCCAAGGCCAAGGGCGCAAAGCGCGCGATCATGTTGCCGATGAGCGTGCCGTCGCATTGCAGTTTGTTGAAGGGCGCGGCACAGCAGTTGCGCGATTATCTGGGCAATGTCGCAATGCAAGCTCCGGTTATTCCGGTGCTGCATAATGCTGATGTGAAAAGTTATTCAGATACGGCGGCGATCAAGGATGCCCTGGTGCGCCAGCTGTATTCGCCGGTGCGCTGGGTGGAAACGGTGCTGGAATTTGGCAAACAGGGCATCACCCACAATGTGGAATGCGCACCGGGGAAAATATTGGCAGGCTTGAATAAACGTATTGATACCAGCCAGCAAGCATCCGCCCTTAACGACGGCTCTGCATTAAAAAATGCGCTGCTCACTTTCGCACAGGAAGCTCCAACATGACATTGCAAGGACAAATCGCACTAGTCACCGGTGCCAGTCGCGGCATCGGCCAGGCCATTGCGCTGGAGTTGGGCAAGCAGGGCGCGACCGTGATCGGCACGGCCACCAACGACACCGGTGCAGAAGCAATCAGTGCCTATCTGGATGCGGCGGACATCAAAGGTGTTGGCATGGCGTTGAATGTCAATGATGTAGCGCAAACCGAGCAAGTGCTGGCCGAGTTGCGCAAGCGCTTCGGCGAGATATCAATCCTGGTGAACAACGCCGGCATCACCCGCGACAATTTGCTGGCACGAATGAGTGACGAAGAGTGGGACGACGTGCTGACGACTAATCTCAAATCGGTGTTCCGTCTCAGTCGTGCCGTATTGCGCGCGATGATGAAGGCCAGAGGCGGGCGCATCATCAGCATCTCTTCGGTAGTGGGCAGCATGGGTAACGCTGGACAGGCTAATTACGCAGCTTCCAAGGCGGGCATGATCGGCTTCACCAAGTCGCTCGCGCAGGAAATCGGTAGCCGCAACATTACCGTGAACTGCATCGCGCCCGGCTTTATCGATACCGACATGACGCAGAGTTTAGGCGCGGAACAGCGCGCCAAACTGGTCGAACATGTTCCGTTGAAACGACTCGGCCAACCCGCCGACATCGCCGCCGCGGTGGCTTTCCTGGCGGGTTCAGGAGCGGCTTACATCACCGGTGTTACCTTGCATGTGAACGGCGGGATATATATGGAATAGCGCAGTGACGCCTTCCTGCTATCATGGTTAGCCTCGACTCAAAAATTATATCGAAATAGGATTACATATGGCCAAAACAAATTACACGTTTGAAAAACGTCAGAAAGAAATTGCCAAGAAACAAAAAAAAGAGGAAAAGCGCCAGCGGAAAATCGCTCCTCAAGGCGAGCAACCACAGAATGATCAGCCTCCGCCGCCGACTGACGAAGTGTCCAGCGCCTGATTTATAAGTCACTATCTTCAGCGGGATATAGAGGAAATCAGGCGGAATATCTCACTGATACACAACCGCATCAAATACAAGTTGTTTGGATTTTTTTACAAATTTGATACAATGCCGCTGCTTTTTTGTTTGAACTTTAATTTCAGGGTGGGAGAACCAAGATGTCTATTGAACAACGTGTTAAAAAAATCGTTGCTGAGCAACTGGGCGTAAACGAAACCGAAGTCAAGAATGAATCTTCTTTTGTCAACGACCTGGGGGCGGATTCTCTGGACACCGTTGAGTTGGTCATGGCTTTGGAAGAAGAGTTCGAATGTGACATTCCGGACGAAGATGCAGAAAAAATCACCAGCGTCCAACAAGCCATCGACTATGTCCTGGCACATCAAAAGTAATTCACTGCTAAGTAAATCCATTTTTTCTGTTTGGCCTGTTTGGCGGAGCTAATTTGTCTAAACGCAGAGTTGTGATTACCGGGCTGGGGATCATTTCCCCGGTCGGGATCGGGATTCCCACGACCTGGCAGAATATCGTTGCAGGCAAGTCTGGCATTACCCACATTAAGCATTTTGATGCGTCGGCGATGGCCGCTCAGATTGCCGGCGAAGTAAAAAATTTCGATGCCACGCAATTTCTTTCCGCCAAGGATGCGCGCCGCATGGATCGCTTCATCCATTTCGGCCTGGTGGCCGGTATCGAAGCGTTCAAGGATTCCGGGCTGGAAGTCTCCGAACAGAATGCCGAGCGTATCGGCGTAAACATCGGTTCAGGTATCGGCGGTTTGCCGATGATTGAGGAAACGCACAACGATTACCTCGCCGGAGGGCCGCGCAAAATATCGCCGTTCTTTATTCCGGGCACCATCATCAATATGATTTCCGGCAATCTCTCGGTAATGTATGGATTGAAAGGCCCGAATCTGGCGATGGTTTCTGCGTGCACCACCGGTACGCACTGTATCGGCGAATCGGCGCGCATCATCGAATATGGCGATGCGGATGTGATGATTGCAGGCGGGTCGGAGGCGACCATATGTTCGTTGGCGGTGGGCGGTTTTTCTTCGGCACGCGCGCTCAGTACGCGCAATGATGACCCGGCCACAGCCAGCCGTCCGTGGGACAAGGATCGCGACGGCTTTGTAATAGGCGAAGGCGCGGGCGTGATGGTGCTGGAAGAATATCAACACGCCAAGGCGCGCGGTGCCAGGATTTACGCGGAACTGGCCGGTTATGGCATGAGCGGAGACGCCTACCATATCACTGCTCCGAATACCGATGGTCCGAAACGCAGCATGGTGAATGCGTTGCGCAATGCCGGGCTGAATCCGCAAGAGGTGCAGTACGTTAATGCGCACGGCACCTCAACGCCGCTGGGTGACAAGAACGAAACCGAAGCGATCAAGCTGGCATTCGGTGATCACGCTAAAAAACTCGTGGTGAATTCGACCAAGTCGATGACCGGCCATTTGCTGGGCGGAGCGGGCGGAGTCGAGTCGGTATTCTGCGCGTTGGCGATACACCATCAAATTTCGCCGCCGACCATCAATATCTTCGAGCAGGACCCGGAATGTGATTTGGACTACTGTGCGAATATTGCACGCGACATGAAGATCAATGTCGCGATGAACAATAATTTCGGCTTCGGTGGTACCAACGGCACGCTGGTGTTCCGCAAAGTCTAGCAGGGTATTGAAAAACTACTGCGCTCGTCATAACTGCGTTGCTCAAGGACTCAAAATGCTCATTTACTCAAATGTAAACTCCGCTTTTTCGGCCTTTCGCGCCTTGTTCTGCCATCGCTCGCTACGTTTTTCAATACCCTCCTGATTTCCCTTACTACGATGCTGGTCAATGGCAACCCCGGCAACTCAATCAACATACGTGATCGCGGCCTGCTCTATGGAGACGGAGTGTTTCGTACCCTGCGCGCCCATCAAGGCAAAGCCCAGCATTGGCCGCTGCACTATCAAAAACTTTTGCACGATTGCACGGCACTGGGCATTGTTTGTCCGGAGGCTGAATTACTCGCTGCTGAATTAAATAACTTGCTCGCGCGTCACCCGGAGGGCGTAGTGAAATTGATTGTCACGCGCGGAGCAGGAACGCGTGGCTATGCGCCGCCGGACCACGCTGAAACCACGCATCTGTGGGACAGTTCTCCGTTGCCGGATTATCCCGCCGATTGGGCCACGCACGGAATCAAGGCGCAAGTATGCGAACTGCGTATCAGTCATCAGCCACGGCTGGCCGGGATCAAGCATCTCAACCGGCTGGAGAATGTGCTGGCGGCTGCCGAGTGGCGCGATGCAGATTCAGGGATTGCCGAAGGCTTGTTGCTGGATGCCGATGGCAATGTCATCGAAGGCACGCGCAGTAATTTATTTTTAGTGTCGCATGGCAAATTGATTACGCCGGATTTGTCGCGCAGCGGCGTGGCGGGCGTGCAGCGTGACCGCGTAATTGCCTGGGCGCCAGAACACGATATGCAGCTGCAAGTACGGGATGTTGCGCTGGATGAAGTGTTGCAGGCCGATGAATTATTTGTGGTGAACAGCATCATCGGCCTGTGGCCGATACGCGAGTTAGCGCAGCGATGCTGGCGCGATTTTCCCGTCGCCGCAAAAATTCGTCATGATCTTAATCACCGGGACGCATGATGCGGCGGATAATAAAATTATTCATTGTGCTGGCGCTGCTCGCCACAGCGGGGCTGGGCTATTACGTCAACCGCCCGATGCTATTGCCTGTCACCCCGTTGGTATTCGACTTGAAGCAGGGCAGCAGCCTGAAGAGTGCGGCGCGGGAATTGCAGCAGGCCGGATTGCTGCAACAAGACTGGACGTTCGTCTGGCTGGCACGGCTGTTCGGTAAATCCACCCAACTCAAGGCGGGCAATTACGTGCTGGAGCATCCGGTGTCGCCGCTGGAACTGTTGGAAATTATCAGCAAAGGCGAGGTCAGCCAGCGCCAGATGAGCGTGATTGAAGGCTGGACATTTAAAGAATTCCGCGACGCGCTGAATAGCAATCCCGATATTGTCCACGATACTGCGAGCTTGACTGATGCGGAAATTTTGCAGCGTATCGGCTCAACAGAAAATCATCCCGAAGGTTTATTTTTCCCCGACACTTATTATTTTGCGGCGGGCAGCAATGACTTGATAATATTCAAGCGCGCCTATCAGACCATGCAAAAACATTTGCAGCAAACCTGGCTGACCCGCGCGCCCGGCTTGCCTTTGCAAAGCCCATATCAAGCCTTGATTCTGGCATCTATCGTCGAAAAAGAAACCGGCACACCAAACGACCGCGCCATGATTGCCGGCGTGTTCGTGAATCGCTTGCGCAAGGGCATGTTGCTGCAAACTGATCCCGCGGTAATTTATGGTATGGGCGACAAGTTTGACGGCAACCTGCGCAAGCGCGATTTGCTCAAGAGCACTACCTATAACACTTACCTGCACGCCGGGCTGACGCCCACGCCGATTGCGTTGCCGGGCCTGGCCGCTTTGCAGGCGGCATTGCATCCGGCGCAGACCGACGCGCTATACTTCGTCTCGCGTGGCGATGGCAGCTCCCAATTTTCCAGTACCTTGACGGCGCACAACCGTGCTGTTGACCGATACCAGAAATAAGGGAGTTACAGTTGGTAGCCATTAGTCGTTAGTCGCTAGAGTGTTGTCCGCTACGCGGATTCTGTTTTAACTAAAGACTAACGTCTAACGACTAACATCTAATACTTATGAGTAAATTTATTACCTTTGAAGGTATTGACGGTGCTGGCAAGAGCACCCATCTCGCATGGTTCGCGGATGCGTTGCGGCAGCGCGGTCACGATGTGGTGGTCACCCGCGAGCCGGGCGGCACGACATTGGGCGAGCAGTTGCGTGGGATTTTATTAAACCAGCCTATGAGTATTGGTACCGAAGCGCTGCTGATGTTTGCTGCGCGCATGGAGCACATCGAGCAAATCATCAAACCGGCATTGCAGGCGGGCAAGTGGGTGATTTCGGATCGTTTCAGTGACGCCAGTTTTGCCTATCAGGGCGGCGGCAGAGGGCTGGACTGGGATAAATTAGGCCAGCTTGAACAATGGGTGCATGCTGATCTTCAACCTGACCTGACATTATTTTTTGATGTGCCGGTTGAGGTGGCGCAACAACGCCTAAGGATGTCTGATAGAGCAGGTTCGAATAATATTTCGCTGGATCGTTTCGAGCAGGAGCAGACCGATTTTTTCGAGCGCGTGCGCGCCGGATATCACAAACGCGTTCAGCAAAACCCGCACAGATATGTGGTGATTGATGCGGCGCAGCCCCTGGATAAAGTTAAACATAAACTTGAAGAAATAATTTTAGTAATTTGATATGAAAGATATTTATCCCTGGCAAAAAAACGACTGGGCGCGTTTGCAGGAATTGCGCAGGCGTCCCGCGCATGGTCTTTTGTTCAAGGGAGCCAGGGGCATCGGCAAGTTCGATCTGGCGCTGAATTTCGCGCAAAGTTTGTTGTGCCAACATCCGGATGAATCTGGATTCGCATGTGGAACATGTCCTTCGTGCCACTGGTTCACGCAAGCATCTCATCCGGATTTTCGGCTACTACAGCCTGATATGTCGGCAATTAAAGAAGCTGAAACTAATTTGCAGGCATGGGTATGGACCAGAAGGCTTGCGGAGGAAGCGCTTGAAGAGCAGGCGAGGAAAGATAAAAAGCCAAGCAAAGAAATTACCATCGACCAAGTGCGCGGCCTCGCAGACTTTATCGGCATGTCTGCACATCAAGGTGGCAGGCGCGTGGTCGTTATTTATCCTGCCGAGGCGATGAACATCAATACTGCCAATGCCTTGCTGAAGAATCTTGAGGAGCCGCCGCAGGGATTGTTGTTTATTCTGGTGTCGCACAAGCCACAGCAATTATTGCCGACCATACTGAGCCGTTGTTTGTCTTTTGCCCTGTCGGCTCCCGATGCACAGAGCGCTTCAAGATGGTTGGCGGAACAGGGTGTAAAAAATTCCGCTGAAGCCCTTGCCGCTTCCGGTTTTGCGCCGCTACAGGTCATACAACAAGATCAACAGCTGGGCAGCGAAGAACGCGATAAATTGTTGCGCGCGGTGCGTCAGCCAACTGAATTAGATGTGTTCGCGCTGGCCGAAGCGTTGCAAAAAACCGAGCAGGTGCTGGTGGTGCAGTGGCTGCAGCAATGGTGCTACGACTTGAGTTCCATGAAGCAGACAGGCAGGTTGCGCTACCATCCGGGAGAAGAAACGGCGATTAAAAAACTGGTCGAGCCGATTGATCCGCTTAACCTGGCACGTCTGCAAAAACATTTGCAAACCGCGAAGCGCGAGGCGCAACACACGCTCAATCCGAAATTATTTTTTGAATCTTTATTGCTGGCTTATCGTCAGTCGATGGTCGGATAACGGGCATAAATAAAGCCTCCTTATAATGAACTACCATGCCCGTTCCCTCTCCTCAATCCTCTCCCGCAAGCGGGAGAGGAGGCAAACGAACGCTACGCGTATTTCACACTAACCATGACCTTCGTGGATTCCCACTGCCATATCAATTTCCCGGAACTGGTCGAAAACATCAGCGATGTACTGGCGCAAATGCGTCAAAACGAAGTGATCAGCGCATTGTGCATCTCGGTCAACCTGAAAGATTTCCCGCAGGTGCTTGCGCTCGCCGAACAGTATCCACACATCTACGCATCGGTGGGCGTGCATCCCGATTACGAACACGTCGAAGAGCCTGATGTCGCCCGCCTGGTCGGGCTGGCGCAACATCCCAAGATCATCGCTATCGGCGAAACCGGCCTGGATTATTATCGCCTCAAGGGCGATCTGGAGTGGCAACGCGCGCGCTTTCGCACCCATATCCGCGCTGCGCGCGCGAGTAGCAAGCCGCTCATCATCCATACCCGCGAAGCGGCAGCGGACACCCTGCGCATCATGGCAGAAGAAAATGCTGCCGAAGCCAGTGGCGTGATGCATTGTTTCACCGAATCGTGGGAAGTGGCAGAAGCCGCGCTGGCAATGAATTTTTACATTTCTTTTTCTGGTATCGTGACCTTCAAGAATGCCAAGCAACTCAAAGAAGTGGCGCAACGTGTGCCACTGGAACGCATGTTGATCGAAACCGATTCGCCGTATCTGGCGCCGGTGCCGCATCGCGGCAAGCTCAACCAACCGGCGTATGTGAAACATGTCGCCGAAGAAATCGCGCTGTTGCGCGGCATCAGCGTGGATGAAGTAGGGCAGCGCACCACAGAGAATTTCAAGCGTTTATTCAAGCTGGAAAAACCAGACCAGTCGCCCTGATGCTGGCAAAATTATTGACAGGAATTTGAATATCCCTATAATGCGCCACTCGTTTTGCGGGAGTAGCTCAGTTGGTAGAGCGCAACCTTGCCAAGGTTGAGGTCGAGAGTTCGAGACTCTTCTCCCGCTCCAGTTCTGAGGGAAAGCATTCCAGCTTTCCCTCAATCATTTTCAGGCAATCATTT
>JBDTPU010000032.1:0-2555 GCA_039932535.1 Gallionella sp.
ATGAGCGACATGCTCTTCAAAATCCACGAAGCCTTCGGGATGTTCTGAAAACACACCGTTCACCGCAGCCAGCACTGCCGGGGCGTTGCGCCGCGTCTCGTTCTGCGTCAAATGATGCGCGCCGAATTCACGCTCAAGAAATTCGCGCACCTCGCCGAACAGGCGCGCATCGGCGCGACGGAAGCGGTAGATGGATTGCTTGGGATCGCCGACCACGAACACGGTGGGCCGCGAGTCCACGGCCGCCGACGCGGCGAACCACGATTGCAATATCTGCCACTGCAACGGATTGGTATCCTGGAATTCGTCCAGCAGCACATGGCGGTAGCGGCTGTCCAGTTTGTATTGCATGTACTCGGCGCAATCGCTCTGGTTGAGCATGCGACACACCTGCCATTCCAGATCGGTGAAATCCATCTGCTGTGAGCGCAGTTTCAATTCCTGATAATGTTCCAGCAGCGCAGCACCACAATACAGCGCGGCCTGGTTCATGCGCAACGCTTGAAGTTCGGTCAAGGCATCGCGCACAGCTTGCAGCTTGCCGAACAACACGTCGCGCGCAAGCAGGAATGTTTCGGCATTCTGTTTTTTGGTCGGCTTGAAGCTGCGCGGCTCATCGGCTTGTGTGTACAGCGCGAGCGACAAGGCCGCAAAACGTTGGTGTGAATCAGCAAGTTCCCAAGCGGTTTGTAACTTGGCGGAATGATTACACTGCACCTCGGTGCCAGTTACCAGTGCTTGCGCAAAGGCTTGCACGGCGGCTTGTAGTGACGCATCGGCGCAAGCTGCGGCAATCGGGTCGGCATCGAAATCAACTTCGAGTTCGGCACGCAACTGTTCCGTTGCCCATGCCACTGCATTTTTCTGGCCCTGCGTATATGCCCACCACTCGGCGCGTTTGTGTACGAAATTTTCCAGCAACGCACGCGTCTGATACAAGCCGTATTCAGTGAACAGCCATTGCATGAATTGTGCAGTTTCGCCATCAGGAGCGGCACGCAGGCTGTCGGCAAATGCCTGCCACGCTTCCTCACGCAACGCCGATGTCCGCTCCAGCAATTGCATGCCGACCGGCACACCGGCATTCAGCGGCGCGCGCTGGATGAGCTGCATGAACCAACCGTGAAAAGTGTTGATGGTGATGGCCGGTTGTGCCAGTAATGCGTCGCGATACAAACCACGCGCTTTTGTCAGCAGCGCATCGTCGATGTCATCGAGGCCGCGTTCGTGCAGGAATTGGCGCACGGCATCGTCGTCCTGCACCGCAAGCAGATGCAGCCACTCGCGCAGCCGCGCCTGCATCTCCTGCGCAGCCTTGCGCGTGAAAGTGATCGCGAGTATCTCGCCGGGTTTCACGCCGGCCAGCAGCAGACGCACGATGCGCGACACCAGCAGCCAGGTCTTGCCGCTGCCCGCGCAGGCTTCGACGACGACGCTGTGTTGAGGATCGAGGGCGAGGTGGTTATTCATGGCTCCCCCTCCCTCAATCCCTCCCCCGGTGGGAGAGGGAAGTTAGCCCTTCTCCCACCGGGGGAAGGGTTGGGAAGGGGGGACGCACTACTTGACCACTCCCCCTTGCGGCAAAGCCCGCGCATCTCGCAATACACACAAGCCTCATCCACGCCGTGTGCAGGCAAAGCCGCGCCTGCGCGCATCTGCTCGAATACTGATAACAATCGCTCAATGTTGGCATGTGCCAGTTCCTGCACATCCTGCGGCGGCGAAATTGAAACCACTTTGTCTTTTTCGATGCTGATGAAGGCTGCTTCGTTAGCTTCGTATACATGGGCATAGCAGGCCAATTGCACGTCCTCGCCCGGCGCCTTGAGTTTGTTGCGCAGCTTGCCTGCGTCCATCATCTTGTAGTCCAGTACACGCGTCGCGCCCTCCTGTGCATCTACGCGGTCGATGCGCCCGTGCAGGGTCAACTCTGCGTTCAACGGCATTTCAAATGGCACTTCGCCATTTTGATAACGCCAACCCTCTGCTTCGCTTTTTAACTGTGCCTCCAGATAAGCGTGGATGGCCTGTTGCCAACGCAACAGCCAAGCCCGCGCCAGATAGTCGCGCTCCACTATGGGTGCAAATACCTCGCTGCTGATGTGCTGCAACGCTTCTTCCAGCACGGTGCGAGCGTGTTCGGCTAGCACCGGGAACTGCTGATGAAAGCGATGCAGAATGTCATGTGCCCATTCGCCGTAATCGCGTTTCTCCACGCCCTCGCGCACCTCGTCCAATTCATTGAGGCGCAGCATGTGGCGCGCAAAATATTGATAAGGGCAGGCAACCAGGCTGTTGTAGCCGCTGGGCGAGATGCGGTTTGGAATAAGGTTATGCGGAACGGCAGGCTTGGGCATCGCAGCCGCGTCTGGCAGAGTGAATTCGGCAGTACGTACCTGCGCACCTTCCAATAACGCGCCCAGTTCTCGCTCCGCCAGATCATCGCCGTAAGCCAGTTCATGCAGCGCGCGCAGCATTTCGAGATGCGGACTCAGTAAATTTTTCTCACCGCTTTTGCTGGCTTGCCACGTGACCAGCACCGTGTCGTTCATCGA